>NZ_JBHSED010000016.1:0-68534 GCF_042651945.1 Cohnella boryungensis
GTGTGGAGCTGACGAGTACTAATCGGTCGAGGGCTTATCCTACGAATGACACTCAGGTTGATGATTTGATTCACCTTCTTCTTTCACCGCTTTTGTTTCGCTTCCAGTTTTCAGGGCGCAAGAGCCTTGAATGTTGAATGGTTCTGTATCGGTTCAGGTCTTGTACCGAATCGCGTACTCGTTGTGGCGGCGTAGCTCAGCTGGCTAGAGCATTCGGTTCATACCCGGAGGGTCAGGGGTTCAAGTCCCTTCGCCGCTACCAATTATACTTCCCATGGAGGCTTAGCTCAGCTGGGAGAGCATCTGCCTTACAAGCAGAGGGTCGGGGGTTCGATCCCCTCAGCCTCCACCATAATTACATCCCAAAAGCGAACTGCTTGCGGGGATAGCTAGTAACGCGGAGCCGTGGTGTAGAGGCCTAACATGCCTGCCTGTCACGCAGGAGACCGCGGGTTCGAATCCCGTCGGCTCCGCCATTTACTTAAGGCTCGATAGCTCAGCTGGTAGAGCAGAGGACTGAAAATCCTCGTGTCGGCGGTTCGATTCCGTCTCGAGCCACCATTCGTTTGATCCGGTATTGGCAAGCCAATCAGGTATGCGCTCTATCGGCGGGTTTAACATGGAGGGTTAGCGAAGTGGCCAAACGCGGGAGACTGTAAATCTCTTCCTTCGGGTTCGGTGGTTCGAATCCATCACCCTCCACCATTTTCACCCCAAAAAGTGAAACAAAGCGTTGTAGTGAATTCCGATTACTTTTCGGGGCCCCCGCGATGCGAGCCATTAGCTCAGTTGGTAGAGCACCTGACTTTTAATCAGGGTGTCGAAGGTTCGAGTCCTTCATGGCTCACCAGTTTTGAACCTACAGCAGACGTTGATACGTCTGTTTTTTTATATTTTCAACGAAAGTTGCCGTCATCGAAATCGAACCAGTAGGGTTTTATGTAGGGATGCGTTGCCTCCTTGCCTCCATTTCTCTAGAGGGTGATTTTGTCCCGTTTGGGGAAAAGTAAGGGAAATCGCCGATCAACCGATCAGGAGGATTCCCATGGTCTACCTTTACGCGCTCAGCCTTGCTTTTCTGCTTATACTCTTGACTGTGCCCGTGGTCCGTACAGTCGCGCTTAAGATCGGATTCGTGGATCGCCCTACCAAACGGAAGGTGCATTCCGAGCCCGTCCCGCTCAGCGGGGGAGTGGCCATATACGCGGGAGTCATTGTCACGGTTTGGGCATTCCTGGGCAAAGGACCGCTGCTGGCGGCACTGGCGCTGGGCGGAGGCTTGCTTGTAGGCATCGGATTGATCGATGACGCGTTTAAGGCATACGCCAAGGAATTCCCGATATGGCCAAGACTGATCACCTACATAGGCGTGTCGATGATTCCGTCCGCGTTCGGCATCTCGATTGCCGGCATTTCCGTTCCCGCCCGTTCGGCAATGATCCTGTTCTCGCCCGGCTGGGCCGCTTTCTTCACCCTGCTATGGGTGTTCGCCTTGCTCAACATGCTGAACTTCATCGACGGCATCGACGGGCTCGCCTCCGGCGTGACTGCAATCTCTTCCATGACGCTGTTCGCAGCTTCGCTTATCTTCTCGCATCAGGACACGGCCCTTGTCGCCGTAGCGCTCTCGGGAGCGTGCCTGGCTTTCCTCGCTTACAACTTCCATCCTGCCCGCATTTTCATGGGCGACGCAGGAGCGACCTTCCTCGGATATACGCTGGCGGTGACCGCCGTGGACGGAACCCTCAAAGGGGCTACGCTGCTTTCGCTGTCCGTCCCTATGCTTGCCCTCGGAGTGCCGATTCTCGATACGATGATCGTCTTCTCACGAAGATTGCTTGTAGGCAAAGGACTGCATCGCGCCGATAATCTGCATACCCATCACAGTCTGATGAAGTGGGGCTTGACCCAGGTCCAGACCGTGTCCTTTCTCTATTTGATCGCGGCAGTTTTCTCGCTTCTTTCCATTGTTGTGCTTCTCGTGCTTCGCTGAGTGTCCCTCGGTCGCGCTATATATGGTACAATGACCCCATACCGCTATCTTCGTGACAAGGGGCTTCAACGATGAACAAAACCAAGCTGCAGCAGTTGGGGCAACTGCTGAACGCGAGTGTCACAGCAAAAGTGCTGGCCGGCTCGGAATGGGTTGCGGCCGGCGGTAAAAAGCATCCTGAGGCCGGCGACGCGCTTCAGACGGAGAACAGCTGCTTTATGATTACGCGGGTGGACGGCTCCGATCTGCACGGGATGGAGATCGGCGGAACGCTGACGGCCCTGGAGACGAAGCTGCTCGGCTGGGCCCTCCAGCAAGGCGGAATGAAAAGCTTGTCTGCGGCTTCCGACCTGGAACGTCAGGCGAAGCGGCTTGGCGACTGGATTCAACAGTCCGTAGCGGCCGGAGAATGGCGCGCCGAGGTTCCCGATCGGATGGAGCTGCGCAACCGGCTGTTCGATGGAATGGTTCCTTTTCTGCTGCTCTGCGAGCAGGTTGGAGATAAGGAGCCGTCGTATGCGGAATTGGAAAAGACGATCCGGACGTTTATCGCGGACGACACGCTGCTGATCCCGCTACGCGAGCACGAATGGCTCGTATTAAGCAGCGACAGCGTCTTGTCGGAAGCGGATGCGGACGGCGATGAATTGCTTGGCCCGGAGGAAACGAAGGAACTGCTCGGGACCCTCGCGGAGGGCCTGCAGCAGCTGATCACGGGGGAATGGGGCGGCGAGTGCCACGTAGCGGTCGGAGAACCGATCGTACCCTCGGAGAACGTGGTGAGAATTGTGTCCACGTTGCGGGAAACGATGTTCCTCGGACGCAAATTCCATGTTGGCATGCAAATTCACTTGCCGTGGCTCGTACATCTGGAACGGCTGTTAAGCGGCATTCCCGAGACGGTCAGATCGCGATTTGTTGAAGAGATGATGGGCAGACCCGATTTGTTCACGGATTCGGAGACCGTCGCGACGCTTGACGCGTTCTTCTCCATGGACTGCAATGTCAGCGAAACGGCCAAGAAATTGTTCATTCACCGCAACACGCTGCTGTACCGATTGGATAAAATCAAACACGAGGCGGGGCTGGACGTTCGTTCCTTCAACGACGCGGTACTTGTCCGCATATTATTGCTATTGTACAAAGTTACGAAAAGGAAATGAATTTTTTGTACGCTTTGTGCATAGTCATCTGGGCAGAGCGTGAGGTAAGATAGTCCTGTACCTTCAAACGAAGTTTAGGGGGAAATGTACAATGGCAGGCGTTCGCTTAGAAAAAGTGTATAAAAAATATCCGGGATCCGACAAAGCATCGGTTACGGACTTCAATCTGGATATTCAAGACAAAGAGTTCCTTGTACTCGTAGGTCCTTCCGGTTGCGGTAAGTCGACTACGCTGCGCATGATCGCAGGTCTCGAAGAAATCTCCGAAGGCAAACTGTACATTGGCGACCGTGTCGTAAACGATGTGGCTCCGAAAGATCGCGATATCGCGATGGTATTCCAATCGTACGCTTTGTATCCTCATATGAACGTGTATCAAAACATGGCATTCGGTCTGAAGCTGCGGAAGTTCCGCAAGGACGAGATCGACCGTCGCGTACGCGAAGCGGCTCGCACGCTCGAAATCGAGCACTTGCTCGACCGTAAGCCTAAAGCCTTGTCCGGTGGTCAACGTCAACGGGTTGCCTTGGGACGCGCGATCGTTCGCGAACCTCAAGTCTTCTTGATGGATGAGCCTCTTTCCAACTTGGATGCCAAGCTGCGTACACAAATGCGTGCTAACATCTCCAAATTGATGAAGCGTCTTGAAACCACTTGTATCTACGTAACGCATGACCAAACAGAAGCAATGACGATGGGCGATCGTATCGTCGTCATGAAAGACGGCTTTATTCAACAAGCCGATACGCCAGATGTGCTGTACAACCACCCGATTAACCTGTTCGTAGCAGGCTTCATCGGCGCTCCGGCGATGAACTTCATCACGGGCCAACTGGTTGAAGAAGGCGGTTCGATCCGTTTCCGCGCTACAGGCTTCAACGTTGAAATTCCGGAAGGCAGAGCGAAAGATCTTCGCGCCAAAGGCTATGTCGGACGCGAAATTATTCTGGGCATTCGTCCTGAAGACCTGCACGAAGAGCCAGTCTTCATCGAAGCTTCCCCGAACAGCGTCGTGAGCGCGACAATCGAGGTTGCCGAGAACCTGGGTCACGAGCAATACCTGTACCTGAACGGTCTGGGCAACGAGAACGTCATCGCTCGTATCGACGGACGTTCCGGTCTTCGCGAGAACCAAAACATCAAGCTCGCGATCGACATGAACAAGATCCATATCTTCGACAAAGACTCGGAGCTTAACGTTTTCGAGAACTAATATATTCGTAAGAGCGGAAACCGTCCGGCCATTGCCGGGCGGTTTTTTGTCTATTCAGGGCTTGGAGTAGACCCATCGGTTCCGACGTGAGATAATTGCTTTGTTCCATTATTTTCGATACGATAATTAAGGAAAATAGAAAAGGAGCTGTACGATGGCGAAAAAAGTGAGGGTATCCGAGCTCGTGCAGCAATTTCATCTTGAAATTGTCGCCGGCGAAGACGGATTGCGACGTACAATTATTACGGACGACCTAAATCGGCCTGGCTTGGAGATGGCCGGTTATTTCAATTACTATCCGGTCGAACGTACGCAAATACTTGGCCGCACAGAGCTGGCGTTCCTGGAAACCTTGACTTCGGAGGAGCGGCGCGACCGCATGGAGCGCTTATGCCACGAGGAAACGCCTTGCATCATCCTCACCCGCGGACAAGAAACTCCGGCCGAGTTGATCGAGATCGCCAACGAACGGCATTTTCCCGTATTGAGAAGTTCCGTCGCCACGACGATTCTGCTCAGTCGGATCACCAATTTTCTGGAGAAGAAATTAGCCCCGTCGGCCACGATTCACGGGGTGCTTGTAGATGTATATGGACTTGGTATGCTGATTACGGGCGGCAGCGGCATCGGAAAAAGCGAAACCGCGCTGGAGCTGGTGAAGCGCGGACATCGTCTAATCGCGGACGACGCCGTGGAAATTCGCCAGACTTCGGACAATCATCTGTTCGGCACGGCGCCGGACTTGATCCGTCACCTTCTTGAGATTCGCGGGCTGGGCATTCTTAACGTGATGACGCTGTTCGGCGCAGGCGCGGTAAAAAATCAAACCAGCATTAGCCTTGTCGTACGCTTGGAGAATTGGCAGCAGGACAAGCAATACGATCGTCTGGGGCTTGACGAGGAGACAACCAAGATTATCGAGACGGAGGTTCCGTTGCTTACGGTGCCGGTGCGTCCGGGACGAAATCTGGCGGTTATTCTCGAAGTGGCGGCCATGAATTATCGCTTGAAGCGTATGGGCTACAATGCCGCGCAGCAATTTACGAACAAGCTGACCGAAGCGATATCCGAGGACGATTATGAATAACGTAGGAGGTTGAACATGTATACGATGCTTTTGAATCCGATCGCTTTCTCGATTGGATCGCTGGATGTACATTGGTACGGGATTATACTGGGAACTGCGGCTTTGGCCGGCTTGCTGCTGGCGGTTAGGGAAGGCAAGCGCTTCGGTCTCAACCCCGATTTTTTCCTGGATTTGATGCTGTTCGGAGTTCCTTCGTCGATTATTGTGGCGCGCCTCTATTACGTAGCCTTCAAATGGGGGTATTATAAGGATCACCCGGGAGAGATTCTGCAGATTTGGAATGGCGGGATCGCGATATACGGGGCTTTGATCGGCGCCTTGCTGTGCGGATTTTTCTACATCCGGGCGAAAGGCTTTAATTTCTGGAGAGTCGTGGACATCTGCGCTCCCTCTCTGCTTATCGGCCAGATGATCGGACGTTGGGGGAACTTCGTCAATCAGGAAGCCTACGGCGGTCCCGTCGAGAAGTCCTTTCTGAGCGACACGTTACATATTCCGGCTTTTATCGTCAATCAGATGAACGTCGAGGGCACCTACCATCATCCCGCGTTCTTATACGAATCCTTATGGAGCCTGGTCGGTCTGGCGATACTGTTCGTCATCAGACGCCGTAATTTTCTTCGCTCGGGCGAATTGTTTATCAGCTACTTTATCTGGTATTCCATTGGGCGTTTCTTTATCGAGGCGCTGAGAACGGATAGTCTGGCCTTCCAAGGCCCCGCTTGGCTGAAAACGCTGCTCGATGCCTTATGGTCGCCGATGACGGCTGTGTTCGAGCAAGGCTACCTGAATCCCGACGAAGGCAATATCCGCGTCTCGCAAATGCTGGCTGTCCTTCTCGTCCTGGCGGGCATTGTTCTTATCGTCCTGCGCCGCAAGCTGGGATGGTCGACTCAGAAATACAACGATCCGCTCATTAACGTGAAGATGGGAAAGGCCGCCAATGAGGCGCAAGCAGAAACGGAGAGCATCAAGAATGAAGCAAACAAGGAAGATCACGACCGTCCTGTTTGATCTGGACGGGACAATCATCGATACGAACGAATTGATCATCCAGTCGCACATACATGCGCTCCGCGGAGCCGTTCCCGAAGGCTTCGGAAGGGAACAGATCATTCCGCTGATGGGCATGCCGCTGACGCTTCAGATGGAATTGTTCACCGGGAGGAAGGACGTCGCTTCGCTCGTGCATGCTTATCGGGAATATAATCTGATCAAGCATGACGAGATGGTGTCCTTGTTCCCGGGAGTGCGCGAGACTTTGGAGGAACTGCGAAGCGCAGGCTTGCGTATGGGGATCGTGACGACCAAGATGCGCCAAACGACGATTCGGGCGCTGAAGCTTCTGGAAATCTATTCGTTCATGGATACGATCGTGAGCCTGGACGACGTCGAACATGCGAAGCCGCATCCGGAGCCGGTAGCCAAAGCGATCGAAGCGCTGGGCGCGGAGCCGTCCGAGACGATGATGGTGGGGGATAGTTCCATGGACATCGAATCGGCGTTAGCGGCGGGAGCCGTTCCGGTCGGCGTGGCTTGGTCTCTGAAAGGGGAACAGGCGTTGCTTGACGTCGGGGCCGCTCACATCCTGCAGCGGATGAGCGAGCTGCCGGCACTGTGCGGGATTGGGAATGAGGGTGCTTAAGGTTGAGAAACGTAGAGCGGTATCCGGTGGAAGGGCCGAATGCGCTTTGGCAAGTGTATCGGACGGTGTCGCGGGTGAAAGCGGTACGGAACTTCATTTTTATTCAAATCGCCCGTTATTGTCCGATACTGCCCGTCAAGAATTGGATCTATAGACGTGTCCTCGGCATGAAGGTCGGACGCCATACGGCGTTCGCGCTCATGGTGATGGTCGACGTCTTTTTTCCTGAACGGATATCCGTCGGGGACAACTCGATTATCGGGTACAATTCTACGCTGCTGACGCATGAGTACTTGATCAAGGAGTATCGCTTGGGAGATATTCGCATCGGCTCGAATGTCATGATCGGGGCGAACGTAACGGTTCTTCCCGGCGTGACGATCGGAGACGGGGCCGTGATCGCGGCCGGCGCGGTTGTCCATAAAGATGTGGCTCCCGGCGCCCGGGTCGGGGGAAACCCCTTGCGGGAGCTTGGCGTTACAGGCAGCGCTTTGGACGAGGAGAGTTAACAAAAATGCCCGGATGGAAACGCATATGCAAAATCGTCGGTTATTTGCTGCTCGTTCCGCTGCTGCTATGTTTCACGTACCAGAACCGGTTGAACGAGTCTACCTATAAATCATTTCAAGAACCGCTGGACACCGTGGTCTCCGCGAGCCATATCGCGAGCGAATACGACGTGATTGTGGCCGGAACGGATCCCGAAGGCATTGTGGCGGCGATCTCCGCGGCTCGCAACGGCCTTAAGGTGCTTCTGACGGAAGATCGGGACCGTCCGATCCTAGGCGGCCTAATGACCCTTGGATGGCTGAATTCGCTAGATCTGAACAAGGCCCCGGTGTCGTATCGATTCTGGAACAATCCCGTGTATCTGGATAAGGGACTGTTCCAGGAATGGTATAACGGAATCAGAGGCACGTCTTTCGACGTTAATCATGCGGCGAATTTGTTTTACCGGATGGTATCCTCGGAGCCGAATATCGATCTGCTGATGATGGTTCGGAAAATGGAGCCGTTGATGGAGGGCGACCAGGTCGTCGGAATGGACCTGGTCAAGGAGAACGGCGAAGAGATTCGCGTTCGAACCAAGGCGATCATCGACGCGACGCAGGATGCGGACATTGCCGTCGCCGCCGGGGCGGCATATACGCTCGGGCGCGAAGATATCGGGGAGCCGGACGGCCAGATGGCGGTCACGCTCGTGTTCAAGCTTAGCGGGGTGACCGGCAAGGTATGGCACGGGTTGAAACAACATAAGAATACGGGCTTTGACAATCGGAGCATCTGGGGTTACCAGGATGCGAGGGAATACGCCTCGTCCGACCCTTCGAGGGTGAAAATCCGCAGCTTGAACATCGGCCGGGAAGACGGCGATACGGTTCTGATCAACTCGATGCAGATCTACGGCATCGATCCGCTAGATCCCGAGTCGCTTAAAGAAGGCATGAGGATTGGGGAGAAAGAAGCGCCGCTGATCGTCGATTTTCTAAAAAAGAAGTTCAAGGAATTCCGCAACGTGGAGTTCGCGGGCACGGCCCCGGAGCTGTACGTGAGGGAGACCCGGCATATTCAAGGCGAATACCGGCTAACGATGTCGGATCTAATGGAGAATCGCGATCATTGGGATGCGATCGCTTACGGTTCTTATGAAGTCGATATTCAAAGCTTGAACGCGAACAACAAGGGATCGATCATGATGGTTCCGGAGCAATACGGCGTTCCTTTCCGCTGCCTTGTTCCGCTTAAGGTGGACGGCTTGCTCGTCGTCGGCCGTTCGGCGAGCTTCGATACGCTGCCCCACGGCAGCGCCCGGGTCATTCCGCTGGGGATGGCGACGGGGCAAGCGGCGGGCGCGGCGGTGAAGCTGGCGCTCGATCGCGGCGTCACGCTGCGCGACCTCTCCAAGTCGGCAGACGGGATCGCCGAGCTTAGGCATCGGCTTACGAAGCAAGGGATGGATCTGAAGATGCGGAGCTTCCCGACCCCGGCTTACGCCAATCATAAGGATTATCAGGGATTGCTTGCGGCAACGAGCCACTTCCTAACCATCGGCGGATATTCGAACGACGGTTGGAATCTGGACGAAGCTTCGAACCCGAAAAGATTCGCCAATCAAATTCGCATCGTACAGAAAAGATATCCGGAAACGTTCGCCAGGGCGCTCACTTCCGAGTTTATCGGAGGTTCGTCATCGGACGGGCCGCTTGATCTGGATCAAGCGGCGTATACGATCGCTTTGGCGGCGGGAATCTCCGACGACAAGAAGGCGGCACTGCAGGCGCTTGCGGACCGGGGCTGGATTCGCAAGGAAACGATCGACGGTTTGGCGGACCGGGACCGACTAACGAACGGAGATACGTTCACGATCGTTCGCGACGTGATGGAATACGGAGTCGGCATTACGTTCGAGTAAGGAGAAACCGCTCGATGACCTGAAAGTCATCGGGCGGTTTTCGATATCCAGGGAGGTTATGGCGGGATTGACTGCGCGGAAGCCGCGTGGTAATATACGACTAACTTCTTCATTTTGGCAGCATGGTAACTTGGTAGCACTTTAACGCAATGAAGTAAAAAGCGACAATAATTTTAACCGTACTTTTGTTGGATAGAAACGAGGCGAGCAACGATGTCGAAACCGAAAGTGTTCGAAAAACCGACCGGCGTGAAGGATTATTTGCCGCACGCGGTCGCCAAGCTCCGCCGCATCGAGCGCAGCGTGCTGGAGTGCATGCGCCTGTGGGGTTACGAGCAGATTATTACGCCGACAATCGAATATTACGATACGGTCGGGGTGGCAAGCGCCACCTCCGATCAGAAGCTTTTTAAATTGTTGAATCAACGGGGCACGACGATCGTGCTGCGCTCGGATATGACGGGGCCGATCGCCCGCGTCGTCGGTTCCTTGCTTAAAGACGGGCCGTTTCCGATACGTCTCAGCTATCATGGCAACGTGTTTCGCGCGTTCGAGGAAGAGGGCGGCCGGGACGCGGAGTTCTATCAAACGGGCGTAGAGCTTGTCGGAGACGCGTCTCCCGAGGCGGATGCGGAAGTGATCGCGCTTGCTGTCGCTTCCTTGAAGGCCGCCGGCGTGCCGGAGTTCAAGATCGCGATGGGGCATGTGGGCTTCTTGAACGGATTGTTCGAAGAGACGCTGCCCGGTTTGGAGAGCGAGCAAGAGGCTTTAAAAGCGTGTCTGCTGCAGCGGGATTATGTCGGATACCGCGACATGATTCGCAAGCTGTCGCTCGGCGACGAGTGGAAACGGGAGCTGGAAGAGATTCTTCGTCTTCGCGGAGGGCAGGAAGTATGCGATCAGGCACTCGAGCTTAGCGAGAACGAAAGCGCCCGCGCGGCGATCAAGCATCTGTGCGAAGTATGGGACGTGCTGGAGGCTTACGGCATTCAAGAGCATGTGCTGATCGATCTAACGATGATCGGGGATTTCTCTTATTATACGGGTTTGACTTTCGAAGGGTATGCATCCCGTTTGGGATTCCCCGTGTGCAGCGGGGGCAGATACGACAATCTGCTGGCGCAGTTCGGAAGACCGGCTCACGCGACGGGATTCGCGCTCAAGACGACGCGAATTCTCGAAGTCGTGGAGGACGCGGAAGAGGAACCGGGACGGACGCTGATCGTGTACGGTCCCTCGTCGCGCAGAGAAGCGCTGGAGCAGGCCGCGGGCAGACGGGAGAAGGGCGAAGCGGTCGTCGTTGCCGCCTACTCCCCGGATGATGCGGAGCTACTGGCCGCAAGGCGGCAGGTTGGAACGGGCGCTCAGGTCTACAAGGGCCAAACCTATCGCGACATCGTATGGATCGGCGCGGAAGAGGGGGGATTGGCGTGACGGATAACGGCGTATTAAAGGTTGCTATGCCCAAAGGGCGTATCTATAAGCAGGCAAGCAAGCTGTTCCGCCAAGCAGGACTGCCGATTCCGGAGGATTTCGACGATTCCCGGAAGCTGATCATTCCGGTGCCGGAAGCGAACATGGAGTTCATCATGGCCAAGCCGGTCGACGTACCGACTTATGTCGAATACGGCGTCGCGGATATCGGAATCGTGGGCAAGGACGTGCTTATGGAAGAAAATAAGGACGTCTACGAGCTGCTCGATCTTGGCATCGCGAAATGCCGGATGTCGGTAATCGGGCTGCCGGATTGGAAGCCGGTCATTCATCCGCGCGTGGCTTCGAAGTACGCTAACGTGGCTTCGCAGTATTTCCGAGAGCAAGGTCAGCAAGTAGAAGTGATCAAGCTGAACGGCTCGATCGAGCTGGCGCCTCTGATCGGCCTGGCGGACCGCATCGTCGATATGGTGGAAACCGGGCAGACGTTGAAAGAGAACGGCTTGGTGGAGATGGAGACGCTGTTCCAGGTCACGAGCCGCTTGATCGCCAACCGTGTCAGTTACAGGCTGAAGAACTCGGCGATCCAGGAACTGTGCGACCGATTGGGAACGGTGATCGGGGCTTCGGTGTAAGCGGAAAGGGAAAGGAGGAGCCAGGATGTATATAGGTAAAGCGGCCGATTTTCGGTTGGAACGGGAAAACGAATACGGTTCCCCGGAGCAGAACGCGGCGGTGAAAGAAATCGTGGAGGCCGTGCGCAAGGAAGGCGACGCGGCTCTGCTGCGATATACGGCCATGCATGATAAGGTGTCGCTGAAGCCGGAGCAGTTGCGCGTAACGGACGAAGAAATTCAAGGCGCATACGCTAAGGTGGAGCCGGAGTTTCTCGAAGCGCTGAGACAGGCCGCGGCGAATATTACGGCTTTCCACGAGAAGCAGAAGCGCGGCTCGTGGATGGACGTCTCCCCTGACGGCACGATGCTCGGCATGGCGATCCGTCCGCTGCGGCGCGTCGGACTGTACGTGCCCGGAGGCAAGGCGGCTTATCCGTCGTCGGTGTTGATGAACGTGCTTCCGGCCAAGGTAGCCGGCGTGCCGGAGATCGCGCTGGTGACGCCTCCGGCGACCGGCGGTCGGGAAGGCATCGACCCGTATATCCTCGTCGCGGCCGCGGAAGCGGGCGTGACGGAGATGTACCGGGTCGGGGGAGCGCAGGCGGTCGCCGCGCTCGCGTACGGGACGGCGAGCATTCCCGCCGTCGACAAGATTTGCGGGCCCGGCAACATCTACGTGGCGCTGGCGAAACGCGCCGTGTACGGCGCGGTCGACATCGACAGCATCGCGGGCCCGAGCGAGATTGTCGTGCTGGCGGACGATAGCGCGCATCCGGGCTACGTGGCTGCGGATATGCTATCGCAGGCGGAGCATGACGAGATGGCCTCGTCGGTGCTGGTGACGACATCGCGGAAGCTTGCAGATGCCGTTGCGGCGGAGCTGGAACGGCAGGTGGCTACGCTGCCGCGCGCGGACATTGCCAGACGCTCTCTGGAGCAGTACGGAGCGATCCTGGTCGTGGACAGCCTGGACGAGGGGCTGGATGTCGTAAACAAGCTGGCTCCGGAGCATTTGGAAGTGCTGACGGAGGAGCCGCTGGAGCTGATCGGCAGGATCGAGACGGCGGGCGCGATATTCCTCGGGCCGTACAGCTCCGAGCCGGTGGGCGATTATTTCGCCGGTCCGAACCACATTTTGCCGACGAACGGAACCGCCCGGTTCTCCTCGCCGTTGAATGTGGACGATTTTCTGAAGAAATCCAGCTTGATTCGATACAGCAAGCAAGCATTGTTTAGAGACGCCGCGGGGATCGCGACGCTGGCCCGTCATGAGGGGCTCGAAGGACACGCCCGCGCGGTGGAAATCCGACTGGAAGGCAGGAAAACGAAGTGAGCGAACAAGTAAAGGGAGGCCGCGCGTCGGCTGTATCCCGCAAGACGAACGAGACGGACATTCAATTGTCCTTAGGCGTAGACGGAACCGGCGAGGTGTCGCTCGAGACGGACGTTCCGTTCTTGAACCATATGCTGGACCTGTTCGCGAAGCACGGGCAATTCGATCTGAAGGTCGAAGCCCGCGGGGACGTGGACATCGACGATCACCATACGGTGGAGGATATCGGCATTTGCTTGGGCCATTCGCTCCGCGAAGCGCTAGGCGACAAGGCGGGCATTAAACGTTATGCCAGCGTGTTCGTGCCGATGGACGAAGCGCTCGCGCAAGTCATCGTTGATGTCAGCAACCGGCCGCATTTCGAGCTTAAAGGCGAGTTCCCTGCCGCGACGGTCGGAAGCTTCACGGTAGAGCTCGTACATGAATTCCTCTGGAAGCTGGCGCTTGAAGCGCGCATTACCTTGCACGTCATCGTTCACTATGGACGAAATACGCATCATATGATCGAGGCAGTATTCAAGGCGCTCGGCCGCGCGCTCGACGAAGCGACGTCGATCGATCCGCGCGTGAAGGGCGTGCCTTCCACCAAAGGAGTGTTATAAGTGATCGCGATTATCGACTACGGCATGGGAAACTTGCACAGCGTCAGCAAAGCCGTAGAGCGGCTTGGCTGCGAAGCGTTGGTCACCTCCGATCCGGAGCGGATACTGGCTGCAGACGGCGCGATCCTGCCGGGCGTCGGAGCGTTCGGAGATGCGATGGCGAATCTGCACGCGACAGGCTTGGCGGATACGACCAAGGAGTATGCGGCTTCCGGGAAGCCGCTTCTCGGCATTTGTCTGGGCATGCAGCTGTTGTTCACGGAAAGCGAGGAGCACGGCGAGCATCAGGGCCTGGACTTGCTGCCGGGGCGGGTCGTCCGGTTTCAAGGGAACTACAAGGTGCCGCACATGGGCTGGAACGACCTGATCTTCAAGCAGGAGAGTCCGCTGTTCAAGGGTGTGAAGCCGGGACACGTGTATTTCGTGCACTCTTACCACGCGTTGCCGGAGCGGGAGTCCGATCTGCTGGCGGTGACGGACTATCATCAGCCGGTAACCGCGATCGTGGGCCGCGGCTCCGTGTTCGGCATGCAGTTCCATCCGGAGAAAAGCGGCGAGTTTGGCATGACGCTACTCCGCAAGTTCACGGATATGACAGTCGGGAAAACTAATTGGACTTTTTGAACTACCTCTGTAAAGGACTGAGTAATTTTGAAGTTCAGACCTTGTATCGATATTCACCAAGGCAAGGTGAAGCAGATCGTCGGGGAAACGCTTCAGGCGGACGCCTCGAAGGTCGTGGAGAACTTCGTCTCCGAACGGGGGGCGGACTACTATGCTTCGCTGTATAAACAAGACGGGTTAACCGGCGGGCATATTATCATGCTCGGCGGCGGCAACCGGGAAGCTGCGCTGTCCGCGCTAAGGGCATATCCCGGCGGCTTGCAGATCGGCGGAGGCATCACGGCGGATAACGCGGCAGCCTTCTTAAGCGAAGGGGCTTCGCACGTCATCGTCACTTCTTACGTTTTCAAGGACGGTCGCCTTCAAATGGACAACTTGCGGAGAATCGTATCCGAGGTTGGCCGGGAACGACTTGTACTTGACCTCAGTTGCAAGGAACGGGACGGCAAATGGTACGTGGTGACAGACCAGTGGACGAAGTTCAGCGATCTGGAAGTAAACGAAGCCAATGTCCGAGAGCTCGAAAGCTACTGCGACGAGTTCTTGATCCACGCGGTCGACGTTGAAGGGAAGCGGGAGGGCGTTCAAGAGAAGCTGGCCTCTCAGCTCTCCGAATGGGCGACAATTCCGGCCACTTACGCAGGCGGCGCGCGATCAATCGCGGATTTGGAGCGATTCCAAGAGTTAACGCGCGGCAAGCTGGACATTACGATCGGCAGCGCTCTCGATATTTTCGGAGGGACTCTTCCATATAGCGAAGTCGTGGCCTATTGCGATCCATCGCGGTCGCGATAACGATAACGGATAACGCGATTAAAGAGCGTGTTCAAAAAGTTCGATTTTCAGTACCGAGGCTGGTCGTTCGCCTCCGGCGAACTGCTCGCCCATGCATCCGGGAAGGTTGGATGAAGACCGGTGATGAGGAACGGAGCGTAGGAGAACCTACGTGAGTACCGGAAGAACCGGCTGAATTCAAGATTCGATGTCGATTATTCTTCTTGAAATGGCTTCGTAATCAAAATCGGACTTTTTGAACTACCTCTAAAAGGAGGAACGTCACTTGTTAGCTAAAAGAATTATTCCTTGCCTCGATGTGAAAGATGGCCGAGTCGTCAAGGGCGTGAATTTCGTGAATTTGCGGGATGCCGGCGATCCGGTGGAGCTGGCGGCGATCTATGATCGCGAAGGCGCGGACGAGCTGGTATTTCTGGATATTTCGGCTTCGGTGGAGGGCCGGGCAACGATGGTGGACGTCGTGCGCAGGACAGCCGGAGAGATTACGATCCCCTTCACGGTAGGGGGAGGCATCTCTGCCGTGGAGGATATGAAGCGATTGCTTCGCGCGGGTGCGGACAAGATCGGCATTAATACAGCCGCGATCCGCAACCCCGATCTGATTACCGACGGCTCGCGGACCTTCGGCGCACAGTGTATCGTAGTGGCGATCGATGCCAAGTTCAATGCGGAATGGGGCGAATGGGAAGTCTACACCCATGGCGGCCGCAATGCGACTGGCATTCGCGCTCTAGCATGGGCCAAGGAGGCCGAACGCCGGGGAGCGGGAGAACTGCTGCTTACGAGCATGGACGCCGACGGAACGAAAGACGGCTTTGATGTCGCGCTTACCCGCGCGGTATCTTCCAGCGTCGGCATTCCGGTCATTGCCTCCGGAGGGGCGGGCAACGCCGACCATTTCGCGGACGTATTCGCGGAAGGTCAAGCGGACGCGGCGCTCGCGGCAAGCATTTTCCACTACAAGGAAGTTTCCGTGCAAGAGGTTAAAGATAAGCTTCGCGGCAAAGGAGTGAACGTGAGATGATCCAATCGTCTTGGCAAGAGCAAATCAAGTGGAGTCCTGAAGGACTGGTGCCGACCGTCGTGCAGGATGCGGTAAGCAAGGAAGTGCTTATGCTGGCATATATGAACGAAGAGTCGCTGGCCAAATCTCTGGAAAGCGGACAAACCTGGTTCTGGAGCCGCTCGCGGAACCAGCTGTGGAACAAGGGCGCAACCAGCGGACATACGCAGCAGATCGAGTCCTTGCATTATGACTGCGACGGGGACACGCTTCTCGTCAAAGTGCGGCAGAAAGGTCCGGCGTGCCATACCGGAGCGTACAGCTGCTTCTATCGGGAGGGAACGGACGGCAAGCCCGAGCAGGAAGCCCAGACCGCGTCCGAAGACCGCTTCGGGCCTCTGAGCAGGCTGGAGGCGACGATTGCCCAACGAGACGCCGAACGCACAGAAGGGGCTTATACGACCTATCTGTTCGAGAAGGGGCTCGACAAAATTCTCAAGAAGGTCGGAGAAGAGACCGCTGAAGTCATTATCGCCGCCAAAAACCGCGACGCCGTCGAGCTGCGCAGCGAGTCGGCCGATCTGATCTTCCATCTGATGGTGCTGCTGCGCGAGCAGGGCGTGCCGTTCGACGATGTTCTGAAGGAATTGGAATTCCGGCACCGGAAGCCGGTCAAGAAGGACTAGGTGAACTCATGACGACTCATCAAGGCATGCCCATAGACTACCA
Organism: Cohnella boryungensis; assembly: GCF_042651945.1. NCBI lineage: Bacteria > Bacillati > Bacillota > Bacilli > Caryophanales > Paenibacillaceae > Cohnella > Cohnella boryungensis. The sequence goes on from NZ_JBHSED010000016.1 coordinate 16,652, forward strand.
CACGCATAACTATCGTTGCGGACACGCGGTCGGCCAGCTGGAGGAGTATATCTTGAGCGCGATCGACAAGGGCATGGAGCAGATCGGCTTGTCCGATCATATGCCCTTGCTTCACTTGAAGAACGAAGAGCATCCCGACATTGCGATGACGATGGAGGAGCTTCCGCGGTATGTCGAAGAGTGCTTGAGCCTCAAGGAGAAATATAAAGGCCGGATCGAGGTGCGCGTCGGACTCGAAGGGGATTATGTCGAAGGCTATGAAGAGCAAATCGAAGCGATCGTGAACGGATACCCCTGGGACTACGTCATCGGCTCGGTTCATTTTCTCGGAACGTGGGACGTGACCGATTTTCGCCAAGTGCATAAGTGGGAAGGACGAAATGTCACGGAAGCCTATGCGCAATATTACGACGCTATCGGCAAAGCGGCAGCGACGGGGTTCTACGACTATATCGGCCACATCGACGCGATCAAGCGGTTCGGCTATAAGCCCGAGGAGGACGTAACCGAGCTTGAGGAAGCAGCGCTCCAGGCAGTCAAGAAGCACGATCTGGCCTTTGAGCTGAATGCGGCTGGCTTCTATGCGCCTTGCAAGGAGATGTATCCCTCGCTTTCCATTCTTGAGCGGGCCAAGGCCTATGATATCCCCGTAACCTACGGCTCCGACGCCCATCATCCCGAGAAAGTGGGACAAAAAGCGGCGGATGCGCGAACGATGCTGAAAAACGTCGGATATACGCACATAGCTACGTTTGCTGAACGTAAACGGAAGATGAAACCTTTTTAAATCTTGCCCGTACTCATGTATAATGAGGGAGTTGACTGACGGTTTTCGACACAGGCGTGTTGAATCGCTAAATATGGAGGGGCACATGGACAGCAGTAATAAGCTTCGTATCTTTTCGGGAACATCAAATCCGTTATTGGCGAGCAAGATTGCCGATAATTTGGGCCTGCCGCTGGGGAAAATAAAGCTTTCTCGATTCAAGAGCGGCGAAGTGTACGTTCACTTCGAGGAGACCATTCGCAATTGCGACGTCTTCCTGGTTCAATCGCTATCTCACCCAATCAATGACTACTTCGTTGAATTGCTGGTCATGATTGACGCCGCCAAGAGGGCTTCCGCCCGTACCATCAATGTTGTGTTGCCTTATTACGGCTATGCTCGACAAGAACGAAAAGCCGCCCCGCGCGAGCCTATCTCTGCCAAAATGGTTGCCGACGTATTAACGACGGTAGGCGCTCATCGGATCGTGACGATCGATCTGCACGCTCCTGCCATTCAAGGCTTCTTCAATATTCCGGTGGATCATCTGACGGCCTTGGACTTAATCAGCGATTATTTGAAATCCAAGAACATCCGTAATCCGGTTGTCGTGTCCCCTGATGCCGGACGGGCTTCGACGGCCGAGAAGCTGGCGAACCAACTGGATTGCTCCTTCGCCATCATGATCAAGAAGCGCCCGGCCCACAACGAATCGGTCATTACCCACGTTATCGGGGATGTCGAGGGCTGCACGCCGATTATTATTGAAGATATGATCGATACGGGGACGACGATTGTGAACGTCGTAGAGGGACTGAAGGAACGCGGTGCGGAAGACGGGTATGTATGCGCGACCCATCCTCTGTTCTCGGGCCCGGCTCTTCAACGGCTTGACCATCCGAACATCAAGGAGGTTGTCGTCACCGACTCCATCCTTCTGCCGGAGGATCGCTCCTCTCGCTTTAAGGTGATTACGGTTGCTCCGATGTTAGCGGAAGCAACGCGCATCATCATGGAGGGCGGCTCGATCAGCACGCTCTTTAAGAACGCTGGCGTTTAAGTTTAATGAAAAGAACCGCGAAGTTTCGGCCAATCGCCGACCCTTCGCGGTTTTTTGTCTTCTCTTCGGCAGTGAAGGACGGGAGGCGCGCATAGCCCGTACAGGACGGCGGAGGGCCTTGAGGCCTTGGGGAATGTTGTTTTATTTTATGGATGGCTCAGGCTGTGTTATAATCTTGGGTGATGATGTTCCAGAACAACGAGGAGGTGCCTTGCGATGAGCCAGCGGAAGCGTGCGGCCAAAAACCAACGTCCCAAAGTCATCCCTATTCGTCTGGATGCGACTTTCTTTTTTGAGCGAGCCGTACAGTCGCTGGATCGTTACCATTACGACAAGGCACTGAAATATTTCCGCCGGGCGGTGGAGTACGAGCCGGAGAATCCGGTTAATCACTGTAATATGGCGGGGATTTTGTCGGAGATGGGCAGATACGAGGAGTCGAACGTCATCCTTCGTTCGGTGCTCGATCAGATCGATCCCGCAATGACGGAATGCTATTACTATCTGGCCAACAACTACGCCAACATGGAGCTGTTCGAAGCGGCCGAGGACGCCCTGGTCCGATATTTGGAGAACGATGTGGAGGGGCAATTCCTGGAGGAGTCGGACGAGTTGCTCGATCTGCTCAATTATGAGCTTAATCGGCCGACTAAGCTTGCTACCATTAAAGCTAAGGAAAATATATACGCTCACGACAAAGCCCGGGAATTGCTGGAGGCTGGCCGATTCGCCGAGGCGGTCAAGATGCTGGAAGAAATTATCGCGAGGAAGCCCGACTTCCTGGCAGCAAGGAATAACCTAGGGCTGGCATACTATTATATGGGGCTGTTCGAGAAATCGGTGGCGACCATATCGGAGGTGCTGGCGACGGAGCCGGGAAATCTTCACGCGCTCTGCAACCTGGCTATTTTCTACCAGCACTCCAATCAGCGGGAGCTATTGGATTCGCTCGTCCGGAAGCTGAACAAGACCGTCCCCTTTCATCCCGAGCATGTGTTCAAGATGGCGACAACGCTGGGGATCGTGGGGCAGCATCGGGAGGCTTACCGCCATTTTCACCGCTTGCTGAGGACAGGAGAGCTGATTGACGAGCCCAGCCTGCACCATTTTGCCGCGATTGCCTCGGTCAATCTACAGCGCTACGAAGAGGCCAGGAAGCACTGGCAGCAGGCGGAGCGGATGGACCCGCAATCTCCCGTGCCGCCGTATTTCCTCAAGCGGCTCGATCTGGTGCGGCAGGGAACGGAAAGCCCGCCGACGCACTACCATTACCATCTCCCCTTCGAGGAGCAGTTCAAGCGATGGGAGAACAGTCCTGCGCAGGTGACGGAGGCGCTGAAGGGAGATCCCCTGATTCGTTCGTCCTTCTTCTGGGCTTTGCGGCACGGAGACAGGCGGACGAAGGTGCAGGTCATTCAGGCCCTCGGTTTGGTTGCGGACGAGGAAGTGATCGAGGCGCTGAAATCGTTCCTGATCGATCCTGACGAGGAAGACGAGCTGAAGCGGGTAGCCGTGCTTGTGCTTCGCTCGATCGGGATGCAGGACGCGTTGACGGTTATGTTCAGCGGGCGGACTATTACGCTGGAGGCGCGGAGAAAATCGGCGCGCCTGCCCGTCTGGGACAGCGCCTGGCAGACGGTGCTGGAACATGCGCTCGAAGGCATGTCGGGCCGTTACGATGTCGTGCAGCAGCACGACATGATGACCCTATGGGTCGACTACTTATCTCGCGTATACCCAGAGGTGCCCAAGCTGCACAAGTCGACGGGCTGGGCCGCCGCGCTGGAATACTGGACGGCGAAGATGCATCGCAGAACGGTCACTTACGCCGATCTGGTCAACCGTTACGGCGTCTCGCAGGCCAGTATCAGTCGGTATGCGAACCGGATCGACGAGGCTTGCGGAATTCGCGAGAAGCTGGATTTAACGAGACCGTCTTTTCACTAAAAACAACTTTGATGCTATTGCGACAACGATGCGTTATGAGAGGGTCGAACGGTGTTGTGGCAAGCAGGGAGGAAGCATTATGCACAAAACAATCGTAATCGGAACGGGGCCGGCCGGGCTGACGGCCGCAATTTACTTGGCGCGCGCAAATCTGTCGCCTCTGGTTATCGAAGGCCCTGAGCCGGGCGGACAGCTGACAACGACGACGGAGGTCGAGAACTTCCCCGGTTTCCCGGAAGGCATTATGGGACCGGATCTCATGGCCAATATGCGGAAGCAGGCCGAGCGCTTCGGAGCGCAGTTCCGCACAGGCTGGATTAACAAAGTCGACATGTCCAAGCGCCCGTTCACGCTGTCTCTTGAAGGCGGAGAATCGCTTCAGGCGGAGACGCTGATTATTTCCACCGGAGCTTCGGCGAAGTATATGGGCATTCCGGGAGAGAGGGACAATGTCGGACGCGGAGTGAGCACGTGCGCGACCTGCGACGGCTTTTTCTTCCGGGGCAAGAAGATTATCGTCGTCGGCGGCGGGGACTCCGCAATGGAGGAAGCCAATTTCCTGACGCGCTTCGCTTCCGAGGTGACGCTTGTTCATCGGCGCGACGAGATGCGGGCATCCAAAATCATGCAAGACCGCGCTCGCGAGAACAACAAGATTCTGTGGGGCCTGAACAAAACTCCGATTGAAGTAATCGCCGGGGATATGGGCGTAACCGGGCTCAAGGTATGCAACAACGAGACCGGAGAGGAAGAGATCATCGATACCCAGGGGTTGTTCGTGGCGATCGGCCACACCCCGAATACGAAGTTCTTGGACAATCAGATTGAGACCGACGAGCTAGGCTACATCAAAGTGAAGCCGGGCACTACCGAGACGAACGTTCCGGGAGTGTTCGCATGCGGAGACGTGCAAGACCACAAGTATCGCCAGGCGATTACGGCAGCAGGCAGCGGGTGTATGGCCGCTCTGGACTGCGAGAAGTTCCTTGAAGGGGCTCCTGTTCACGACTGGAGCCAATCGCTGTAACGTTATTTACCGCTTCCGCCGCCATGTCGGGCGGCGGAGCGCTTTTTATTCTTTCGCAAATCATTATTTGGTTATGAGGTGTCGACTATCATGTCAGAAGCATTGTTCGTAGGCGTGGATTTAGGCGGAACGGCGATTAAGGTTGGCTTGTGCAACGCGACGGGAGATTTGCTTCGCACGCACGAAGGACCTACGCAAGCCGCAGATGGACCGGATGCCGTGCTGGCCAACATCGCGACCTATGTCAAGGAGCTCGTTCCTCCGGGAACGCCGGAGTGGGAAGCTGTTGAGGGCGTAGGCATCGGGATTGCGGGATTTCTGAATATTCCCGAAGGCATTATCAACTTTTCTCCCAATCTTCCGTTCAAGGATGTACCTGCAAAGCGGATTATGGAAGAAAAGCTGGATAAGCCGGTCAAGATCAATAACGACGCCAATGTTGCAGCTCTTGGCGAAGCTTGGGGCGGAGCGGGCAGGGGAGTTCCCCATTGCGTTTGCTACACGCTCGGCACGGGCGTTGGCGGCGGAATCATCCTGCACAATCGGCTGATCGAAGGCTCTACGGGCATGGCCGGGGAGTTGGGACATCAGTCGATCGTGGCCGACCTGGAAGCCATCCAATGCGGATGCGGCAAGATGGGCTGCCTGGAGACCGTATCGTCCGCGACGGGAATCATTCGCATGGCGAAGGATGCCGTCCAACGCGGCGATCGGACAACGCTCTCTCATGTGGAAGGCGAGCTGACGGCGAAGGACGTCATCGACGCGGCTAAAGCCGGAGACGAGGTCGCTCAGCGCATCGTCAGCCGTGCGGCATTCTACCTGGGCAAATCGATGGCGGCGGTCGCCGTAGTCGTGAATCCTCAGCGCTTCATCATCGGCGGCGGCGTGAGCAAGGCAGGGGAGTTCCTCTTCGCGCAAATTCGCGAGGTGTTCAACAAGCTGACGCATGACAACGCCCGCGCAGGGGTTGAGATTGTAGCTGCGGAGCTGGGCAACAACGCCGGCGTTGTGGGCGCCGCGGGTCTGTTCCTTCGAGCATAATCAAAGCTAGAGCGCTCGGCTTTGGAGGCATAATTGCCAGCCGGGCGCTTTTCGTTTCGCCGACTTATGCGGCGGAGAGAGGGGAATATGCATGGAAACGATCGTGACACAGCCAACACTCATTATCATTACGGGAATGTCGGGTGCGGGGAAAACGATTGCCGTCCAGAGTCTGGAGGACTTGGGTTTTTTCTGCGTCGATAATTTGCCTCCTGTGCTCATTCCGAAATTCGCCGAGCTGATCGAGCAGTCGCAGGGCCGAATCGCCAAGGTCGCGCTGGTCATCGACTTGCGGGGACGGGAATTTTTTACCGCGCTATCCGAATCTCTGAACCACATTCGCGAGCATTACACGATCCACTGTGAAATTCTGTTCTTGGACGCGACGGATTCGGTGCTTGTACAGCGATACAAGGAAAGCAGACGCCGCCATCCGCTGGCGCCGGGGGGATTGCCTCTTGAAGGCATCCATCTGGAGCGCAAGCTGCTGGAGGATCTGAAGGGCTGGGCGAATCAGGTCATCGATACGAGCAGCTTGAAGCCGGCGGCCTTGAAGGAGAAAATCATCGGGCGGTTCACGAACATCGACAAAAATACCATTTCCATCAACGTGACCTCGTTCGGGTTCAAGTACGGAGTGCCGATCGATGCGGACCTTATTTTCGACGTCAGATTTCTTCCTAATCCGCATTATGTCGACACGCTCCGCCCTAAAACCGGAGTTGAACCGGAGGTATACGATTATGTAATGAAATGGCCGGAGACGCAAACCTTTCTAACGAAGCTGCTCGACATGCTGCAATATTTGATCCCGATGTATCATAAAGAAGGCAAAAGCCAGGTGGTCATCGGCATCGGCTGCACCGGCGGCAAGCATCGCTCCGTGGCCATCGCGGAATACTTGGGACGTCGGCTGGGTTCCAGCGATACGGAAAACGTGAGAGTGAGCCATCGCGATTCGGAACGCGATAGGCACAGTTGAGGTGAAGAGATGAGCGGACAATCCAAGCTCTCCCGCAAACCGCGTATCGTCGTCATCGGCGGCGGGACGGGGCTTTCCGTCATGCTGCGCGGTCTGAAGCTGAAGCCGCTCGACATTACGGCGATCGTCACGGTTGCCGATGACGGGGGCAGTTCGGGCATACTGAGGTCAGAGCTGCAAATTCCGCCTCCGGGCGACATTCGCAATGTACTATCCGCATTGGCGGATATCGAGCCGCTGATGGCCGAAGTGCTGAAGTACCGCTTCCAAAATGGAACGGGATTGGCCGGTCACAGCTTGGGCAATCTGATTCTTGCGGCCATGACCGACATAACCGGAGATTTCGTCACGGGGATTACCGAGCTTAGCCGTATTTTCGCGGTTCGAGGAAGGGTGCTTCCGGCCTCCAACCAAGCGATCGTGTTGAAGGCGGAAATGGAGGACGGATCGGTAGTGATCGGGGAGTCGGCGATTCCGAAGTCGGGCTTGGCGATTCGCAGAGTGTTCCTGGAGCCTGCCGATGCGGTAGCTCTGCCGGAGGCCGTCCAGGCTCTGAAGGAAGCGGATGCGATTCTGATCGGACCGGGAAGCCTATATACGAGCATACTTCCCAATCTGATCGTCCCGGAGCTGGCGAATGCGATCCTTCAGTCGAATGCGGTTAAGCTGTTCGTTTGCAATGTCATGACTCAGCCCGGAGAGACCGACAACTATTCTGTCAGCGATCATCTTGCGGCCATTCACGCGCATATCGGCCATCATTTGTTTGATTACGTGATTGTGAATGACGGGGAAATTCCGCCGCAAGTCGAAAGCCTCTATGCAGAGCAGGGGGCTAAGGCCGTACATCTTGACCTGGATGAAGTGACTCGTCGGGGCTACAAGGTCATCGCGGACACGCTGGTGCTGTTCCGGACATATTTGCGGCATGACGCGGCCAAATTAAGCGATCACATCTATCAGTTGGTCGAGAACTGGATGCTGAGGAAAGGGTGAGAAGGGCATGTCTTTTGCGGCGCAAACGAAGAAGGAGCTGACCCTGCTCGAAAGCGAAAACTGCTGCGAGAAGGCGGAACTATCGGCGCTGATTCGGATGAACGGGACGATCTCGCTCTCGAACAGGAGGGTCGTGCTGGACATCGCGACGGAGAATGCAGCCATTTCGCGGCGAATCTATACACTCCTTAAGCGGCATTTTGTAGTCGTTACCGAGCTTCTGGTACGCAAGAAGATGAGGCTGAAGAAAAACAACGTCTATGTCGTAAGAGTGCCCGCAGGCGCGGAAGGCATCTTGAACGAGCTATCCATCGTGTCGGAAGGCTTCCTGTTTCATCCGAGCATCGACAAGGAGCTGGTTCGCAAAGCCTGCTGCAAGAAGGCCTACCTTCGCGGCGCATTCCTGGCCGGGGGATCGGTCAACAACCCGGAGGGCTCCTCCTATCACCTGGAAATCTCGTCGATGTACGAGGAGCACTGCAAGGCGCTGGTCGAGCTGGCGAACAAATTTCAATTGAATGCCCGGTTTATCGAACGCAAGAAAGGGTTTATCCTGTACATTAAGGAAGGCGAGAAAATTATCGAATTCCTGAGCATCATCGGCGCCCATCAGGCCTTGTTCAAATTCGAGGACGTTCGTATCATGAGGGATATGCGGAATTCCGTAAATCGCATCGTGAATTGCGAAACGGCGAATTTGAACAAAACGATCGGAGCCGCCGTCCGGCAGATCGATAACATTAAGCTGCTGGAGAAGGAGGTCGGCCTGCACAATCTTCCCGACAAGCTCCGCGAGGTGGCGGAGATTCGGCTTCAGCATCCGGACATTAACTTGAAGGAAGTCGGGGATCTGCTGAAGGGGCAGGTCAGTAAGTCCGGGGTGAACCACCGTCTGCGGAAGCTTGATGAATGGGCTGAAAAAATCCGGAACGGCGGGGCATAAGCGTATGGCGCATTTGTTCCTATAAATGTTATAATGAAGAAGACTGCAGCACGGGAGTCCCTAACCTGAGGGACGAATAAAGATAGGGGGTATCCGGTCCATGACGAGACAGCCGGTTGTTGTTCGGCTTAAAACAGGTCTTCACGCCAGACCGGCGGCACTATTCGTGCAAGAAGCCAATAAATTCTCCTCCGACGTCTTCGTGGAGAAGGACGAGAAGAAAGTAAATGCAAAAAGCATCATGGGCATTATGAGCCTGGCGATCAGCTCCGGCACTGAGGTTGCTATAAGTGCGGAAGGTTCCGACGCAGAACAGGCTGTAACCGCTTTAGTCCAACTCGTCAGCAAAGAAGAACTGGAAAATCAATAAGATATTCCTTGGCATAAAGCTCCCTCATGGGGGCTTTTTGCATTTTTGCTGTAGAGAAGCAATGCATGAAACATTTGGGCAACCTGTTGCGTCAATAAGGTCAAACACTCGAAAGGGGTAAGGTCATGCAAAAACGTACAGCACAAATGCTAATGGTAGCCATGGCGGTAGCGGTAGTCGGTTGGTTCGGATTCAGAGGGGAGAGCAGCGCGGTGGCGGCTGAGTCGGTGAAGGCAACGGCGCCTTATACGGTGACGGTAGGAGCAACCGGAACGATCAAGGTAGAGCCGGATGTGGCTTATCTTAATCTTGCGGTGGAGACGCGCGGAGCGAAAGCTTCGGAAGCACAGCAGGCGAACGCGACAAAATTCGCAAGCGTGGAGAAGACACTATACGACAAGTTCGGCATCGACAAGAAGGACGTGAAGACGACCGGGTTCGACGTGCAGCCGGAATACAATTATACGGAGAAGGACGGACAGGTTCTCAAAGGGTATATCGCTGTACATGCGATCCAGGTGACCTACCGGAAGCTGCCGGAGATCGGCAAGCTGTTCGACGCGCTGACGGCAGCCGGAGCCAACCGTCTGGACGGCGTACAGTTCTCTACCGAGAAGAGGGAGCAATACGAGCTGGAAGCATTGAAGAAAGCGATGGAGAACGCATCGGCCAAAGCCGGCGTGCTGGCTACCTCTGCGAAGCGCCAACTGCAGGGTGTCGTCAATATTGTGCAAGGCGATACGTCCAACCTTCCCGTTATATTCGCTCGGGATCAGGCGAAAGTGATGATGGGCGAGATGGCTGCGGCTGCCTCGTCAACCTCGGTGCAATCCGGGCAGATTGAGATCAGCACACAAGTGACCGTGCAATATGAAATGCAGTAAACGGAACGCCTCATAGGGAGCGGGAAGTCCTCCTGAGAGAACTGAAGCATACAACGGGACGGAGCAGTGGAGAAAGCTGCTTCGTCCCTGTTTGTATTTAGGCCTTCTCCGCGGGTGCGATCAAATAAAAACCGCCTGCCAATGCGGCAGACGGATCAAAGGTGAGGTTGGGACAAGTTGATTGAGATTAAGCCTCTTTGTAGTGATTCAGCTGACGGATCGAGAGCGCTTCTTCCAGCAGCTCAATAAACTCGTCGGACAGATTCATTTTCTTGGCTTCTCTGTAAACTTCCAGCAGGTGCTCATCTTTAAGCGGGCGAAGCAGAGATGCTTTATCGCTCAACCGACGAGCCGCAACCATGTCCACATGACTGTGATGAGGGTTCAGGGGTGCGTATTTGTCTTCTGACGGCGTGGTTACAAGGTACGGATAGGATCTTTCAAGCATGTACGGATTCCTCTCTTCCAGAGTTCCTAAGAGGTAGCTATAATTGGGTCTAAATGGAATTCTTATATCTAAAAGGATATCACGGATTGTCCGAATAGCAGAGAGGGCATTCAAAGTTTTGAATTTTCGTTGACAGTGGAGTTGATCTGTGGTAATAGAGAGGCTGTGGATTATACTTCTTGTTTTGCCTATGTAAGTGGGGGTACCGTAACCAACGGAGTGTAATCGAAGCGATCAGGGTAAAGATAATTGACGGAGGTATGTTCAAAAGCAGGGAAGCGGAAGAAAAGAAGCGCGAGAGCCTAAACGGCTCTCACGCTTCTCGTCATGCTGCAACAATCGCGACCCTCGGTTGCGATTGTTGGGGGAAGATAAAAGGCCGACTTAGCCGAGCTTCTCGATGACCTTATCGATCAGGCCGTATTCGCGGGCGGCTTCGGCTTCCATGAAGTTGTCCCGGTCGGTATCCTTCTCGATTCGCTCGAACGGCTGCCCGGTACGCTCCGCCAGAATGCCGTTAAGCTTATCGCGAAGCTTCAGGATACGGCGGGCGCGAATCTCGATGTCGCTCGCTTGTCCTTCCGCGCCGCCCAGCGGCTGATGGATCATGACTTCGCTATTAGGGAGAGCGAATCGCTTGCCTTTGGCACCCGCCGCCAGCAGGAATGCGCCCATCGATGCCGCCATACCTACGCAGATCGTGGACACGTCGGGCTTGATGAATTGCATCGTATCGTATATGGCCATGCCGGCCGTGATGGAACCGCCGGGGCTGTTAATGTAGAGGTGGATATCCTTCTCCGGATCTTCGGCCGCCAGGAACAATAGCTGCGCGATGATGGAATTGGCAACCACGTCATTCACTTGAGTGCCCAGAAATACGATTCGATCCTTAAGTAATCGGGAATAAATGTCATAAGCCCGTTCTCCCCGATTGGTTTGCTCGACAACCATAGGTACAAAACTCATGTTTGACGTCCCTCCTCATATATTGGTTTTCTTATCATAGCGAATACGAAGACAAAAGTCAAAGTTAGTCAAATTGTTGAGAGGGCAAAAAGGGAAGGAATACAAAAAACCGACCGAATATATTCGGCCGGTTGCATATGCGTTGTAAAATATGGCGCGCCCGTGAGGAATCGAACCTCAATCTCAGCCTTCGGAGGGCTGCGTCATATCCGTTGGACCACGGGCGCACATCTCATATACAGCAAGAATTATTATATGCGATATATTCGCAAAAAGCAAGAGTGTTCAGCCGTTTTAAATTTGTTGTTTTCGTGGAGAGCAGCCCTTGCGTCGCAGTTCGAATTTCGTTAGAATGAAGGTGGGACTTAAAATGATAAGGCGGGACATTATATGTCCAACCAAACATTCGCATCGTTGCCGACGATGACCAGCCGGTCTCAGGAGGATAGGCGGAGGGAATGCGAAAAATAATCGATATTCAGAAGAAGCTGCTTCCGGACCTCTTGCAGGTGATGGAGAAGAGATACGACATTCTCCATCGGATATACCTAGCGGGGACGATCGGCCGGCGTACGCTGGCCGTCAGCCTGGAGATGACGGAGCGGGTGCTTCGCTCGGAGCTTGAGCTTCTCAGGGCCCAGGGTTTGCTGGATACGGCCTCGTCAGGGATGACGCTGAGCGCGAGCGGCATGCAGCTGGTGGAAGAGATGGAACCGATCGTAAAGGAGCTGTTCGGCCTGTCCGATCTGGAGGATGAGGTTCGCAGCGCCTTCGGCCTGAAGCGGGTCATCATCGTTCCTGGCGATTCGGACGAAACCGAGCATGTCAAGCTGGAGCTCGGTCGGGCGGGCAGCCGGGTGCTGCGGGACAGTCTTTCGGTCGGCGATGTCGTTGCCGTCATGGGAGGCTCCACAATGGCGCACATGGCCAGGCATTTTGCGGCGGCCTCGCAGTTCAAGGACAATTGGTTCGTGCCGGCGCGCGGCGGTCTCGGAGAGAGCGTCGATTACCAGGCGAACACGATTGCCTCGCAGCTGGCCAAGCGAGCGGGAGCGCGATACCGGATGCTTCACGTCCCGGACCATCTTAGCGAAGAGGCTTACCAGACGATCATGCAGGAGCCGAACGTAAGAGAAGTGGTCGATATGATCCGGAGCGCGCGTATTGTCGTTCACGGCATCGGCGATGCGGCGACGATGGCCAGAAGACGCAAGCTCAGGGACGATACCATGGATGAATTGGTTAAGGACGGAGCGCTGGCGGAGGCCTTCGGCTATTACTTCGATCGCAGCGGCAAAGTTGTACACCGGATGGCGACGGCAGGCTTGCGGCTTGAAGATATCGAAGCGGCCGAACTGGTGATCGGAATCGCGGGCGGCAGAAGCAAGGGAGAAGCGATCGCATCGGTCATGCGGTTCGGTCACGACGACGTGCTGGTGACGGACGAAGCGGCCGCTAGGGAAGCGCTGCGGCACATCTGAAGGAAATAAAGCGCGGCGAATAGGCAATCCTTACAATATGGCGGTCTCGGCGCATTTGCGCCTTGATATAGAGTTAATATCTTTTCCAATCCAAGGAGGACAACAATCATGGCAGCAGTAAAAGTGGGCATTAACGGATTTGGACGTATCGGACGTAACGTATTCCGCGCTTCTCTGAACAACCCTAACGTAGAGATCGTGGCCATTAACGATCTGACAGACGTCAATACGCTTGCGCACCTTCTCAAATATGACACAACGCACGGCAAACTGGACGCGACGGTTGTTGCGGGCGAAGGCGCTCTTATCGTCAACGGCAAATCGGTTAAAGTTTTCGCTGAGCGCGATCCAGGCAACCTGCCTTGGTCTTCCGTAGGCGCAGAAATCGTCGTTGAATCCACAGGGATCTTCACAGCTAAGGACAAAGCCGAGCTTCACTTGAAAGGCGGCGCGAAAAAAGTCATCATCTCCGCTCCGGCTACCAACGAAGACATCACGATCGTAATGGGCGTTAACCATGACAAATACGATCCGGCCGCTCACACGATTATCTCCAACGCTTCTTGTACGACGAACTGCTTGGCTCCTTTCGCGAAGGTATTGAACGATCAATTCGGTATCGTGAAGGGCATGATGAACACGATCCACTCCTACACGAACGACCAGAACGTTCTCGATCTTCCGCACAAGGATCTGCGTCGCGCTCGCGCCGCAGCCGAGAACATCATTCCATCCTCCACGGGCGCTGCTAAAGCGGTATCCCTCGTATTGCCTGAGCTGAAAGGCAAGCTGAACGGAATGTCCATGCGCGTTCCTACGCCTAACGTATCCGTTACGGATCTGGTTGCCGAGCTGAAAGTCAACGTTACGGTTGAAGAAGTTAACGCTGCGCTGAAAGCCGCTTCCGAAGGCCCGCTGAAAGGCATCCTGAACTACTCCGAAGAGCCGCTCGTATCGAGCGACTACAACGGCGACCCTGCTTCTTCCACGATCGACGCGCTGAACACGATGGTCGTTGAAGGCAACATGGTTAAAATCATCTCCTGGTACGACAACGAGTGGGGCTATTCCAACCGCGTCGTAGACCTGGCTGCTTATATCGCTGGCAAAGGCCTGTAAGAGTACGCATTCCCCTAAGTCCCCCTGCCCGAAGGGGGATTCCAAAGGGCTCTGCCCTCTGGACACCCGTAATTTCGTCGGAGTTGCGGCGGACGGCGGGGAGTTACGGCCTGCTAGGATCGCTCCGTCCCGGATTTGCTGCGCAAACCGGGACTATGCTTTACTATCGGAGCAAGCGGGAGGGCCTAACGCGCGCTTATCCGCGCTGCTGGGCTGAACCGCTCGTTCCCTCTCGCATGACTGCGCTTCTCAGGGAACTGCAATCAAGAGCATCAACGTATCTCCCCGCGCATGACTGCGCTTCTTGGGAGATGAACGAGTTATAGATACAAGGTTAGGGCTCCCCACACGGAGCCTAGCTTTGCGCACGGAGATCAACAGCCATCCAAGGAGGTTAGACTCTTGAACAAAAAAAGCGTAAGAGAGATCGACGTTGCCGGTAAAAAAGTATTCGTCCGCGTAGACTTTAACGTACCGCTGGAAAACGGCAAAATTACGGACGACACGCGCATCCGCGAGACTCTGCCGACCGTTAAATACTTAATCGAGAAGGGTGCGAAGGTCATTCTGGCCAGCCACCTGGGACGTCCGAAAGCGCAAGTCGTGGAAGAGCTTCGCCTGACGCCTGTAGCTGCGCGTCTGTCCGAACTGCTGGGCAAGCCGGTCGCCAAGTCCGACGAGGTTGTCGGAGCGTCCGTACAAGCGCAAGTCGATGCGTTGAAGGACGGAGACGTGCTGTTGCTGGAGAACGTTCGTTTCCTTGCAGGAGAAGAAGCCAACGATGTTGAGCTGGCTAAAGCATTCGCTTCGCTGGCCGATATCTACGTGAACGATGCGTTCGGTGCGGCACACCGTGCCCATGCATCCACGGAAGGTATCGCCCATCATATTCCGGCAGTCGCAGGCCTGCTGATGGAGAAAGAGCTGGACGTGCTCGGCAACGCGCTGAACAACCCTAAGCGTCCGTTTACGGCTATCGTAGGCGGCTCCAAGGTCAAGGACAAGATCGACGTTATCAACAAAATGATCGAGATTGCCGACAATATCATTATCGGCGGCGGTCTTTCGTATACGTTCTTCAAGGCGCAAGGCAAGGAAATCGGCTTGTCGCTGTGCGACGATTCGAAGCTGGAGCTTACGCTTGAGTTCCTGGAGAAGGCGAAGAAGCTCGGCAAAAATTTCTACCTTCCTATCGACGTTGTAATCGCGGACGATTTCAAAGCCGACGCGAACAAAGATATCGTAGACATCGATCATATTCCTGTAGGCTGGGAAGGCGTGGACATCGGCCCGAAAACCCGCGAAATCTATGCGGACGTCATCAAGAACTCCCAGCTGGTCGTCTGGAACGGACCAATGGGCGTATTCGAGATCGAGCCGTTCTCTTACGGTACGCTTGAGGTTGCCAAAGCTTGCGCGACGACCGAGGCTTACACCGTAATCGGCGGCGGCGATTCCGCAGCAGCGGCGGAGAAGTTCAAGCTGGCGGATCAGATGGACCATATTTCCACGGGCGGCGGCGCTTCCCTGGAATTTATGGAAGGCAAAGCACTTCCGGGCGTCGTAGCCCTTAACGACAAATAGAGGTGACAACGATGAGTAGAACTCCGATTATTGCAGGCAACTGGAAAATGTTCAAAACGGCCGGGGAAGCAGCATCCTTCGTGGCCGAAGTGAAAGGCAAAGCGGAGGTTGCGGGCGTAGAGAGCGTTATCTGCGCTCCTTTCACGGCGCTGCCGGCATTGGTTGAGGCGGTTAAAGGCACGTCGATCAAAGTCGGAGCTCAAAACCTGCACTTTGAAGATAACGGCGCGTACACGGGCGAGATCAGCGGCGTCATGCTGAAGGATCTGGGTGTGGACTACGTCATTATCGGTCACTCCGAGCGTCGGCAATATTTTGCCGAAACCGACGAGATCGTGAACAAGAAGGCCCATGCGGCATTCCGCCACGGGCTCGTTCCGATCGTCTGCGTAGGCGAGAAGCTCGAAGAGCGCGAAGCCGGACAGACGAAAGAGGTCGTTCGGGTGCAGACGGAAGGCGGACTTGCGAATCTGTCTGCCGAGCAAGCGGCAGAGACGGTTATCGCTTACGAGCCGATCTGGGCCATTGGCACAGGCAAATCCTCGACGTCCGAGGACGCAAACGAAGTGATTGCTTACATTCGCGGCGTAGTAGCGGCACAATTCGGCGCAGAGGTCGCCGGTAAAGTTCGTATCCAGTACGGCGGCAGCGTAAAGCCGAACACCGTAGCGGAATACATGGGACAATCCGATATCGACGGCGCATTGGTCGGCGGCGCCAGCCTGGAGCCGGCTTCCTATGTGGCGTTAGTCGAAGGGGCGAAGTAAGATGACGGCACCCAAACCGGTTGCGCTGATCATTCTCGACGGCTTCGGCCTTCGCGACGATGTTCACGGCAATGCCGTAGCGCAAGCGAAGAAACCGAACTTCGACAAGTACTGGAGCACGTTTCCCCATACGACCTTGACGGCCAGCGGGGAAGCGGTCGGTTTGCCCGAAGGACAGATGGGCAACTCCGAGGTTGGACACCTGAACATCGGCGCAGGCCGCATCGTCTATCAGGACCTGACCCGCATCTCCAAGTCGATTCGCGATCTGGATTTTTACGATAACGAAACGCTGCTCGGCGCGGTTCGCCATGCGAAGAGTCAGGGCAAGAAGCTTCATCTCTACGGCCTATTGTCCGACGGCGGCGTGCACAGCCACATTGCGCATTTGTTCGCCTTGCTGGAGCTGGCCAAGAAGGAAGGGCTGGAGCAGGTCTATATTCACGGCTTCCTGGACGGACGGGACGTATCGCCCGACAGCGCAGTCGGTTACTTAACTCAATTGCAAGGCAAAATAGACGAGATCGGGATCGGCCGCATTGCGACTGTCCAAGGACGCTATTACGCAATGGATCGCGACAAGCGTTGGGAGCGTACGGAAAAGTCCTACCGCGCTATGGTATACGGCGACGGTCCTACGGCCGTCGATCCGATCGCGGCGGTGAAGGAATCCTACGAAAAATCCGTATTCGACGAATTCGTCTTGCCGACGGTGATTGTCGGCGCGGACGGCAAGCCGGTGGGCTTGGTCGAATCCGAGGACGCGGTTATTTTCTTCAACTTCCGCCCGGATCGCGCAATTCAACTGTCCAACGTGTTCACGAACGAAGATTTTCGCGGCTTCGACCGCGGCTCCGGCTTCCCGAAAAATCTGTATTTCGTATGCATGACGCTATTCGCGGAAACCGTAGGCGGCTTCGTTGCGTATAAGCCTAAAGAGCTGGACAACACATTTGGCGAGGTTCTCGTGCAGCACGGCAAAAAACAGCTCAGAATCGCCGAGACGGAGAAGTACCCGCACGTCACTTTCTTCTTCAGCGGCGGACGGGATCACGTGCTGGAAGGCGAGACGAGAATTCTGATCAACTCGCCCAAGGTTGCCACGTACGATCTTCAGCCGGAGATGAGCATTTACGAGGTTACGGACTCGCTGGTCAAGGAAATCCAGGCGGATAACCATGACGCGATCGTGCTGAATTTTGCCAACCCGGACATGGTCGGCCATTCGGGCATGCTGGAGCCGACGATTAAAGCAGTGGAAGCGACGGACGAGTGTCTTGGACGCGTCGTCGAAGCGGTTACGGCCAAAGGCGGGGTCTGCGTCATCATCGCGGATCACGGCAATGCCGATATGGTAACCGACGATAACGAACGTCCGCATACGGCCCACACGACGAACAAGGTTCCTTGCATCGTTACGCAAGCCGGACATACGCTTCGCGAAGACGGCATTCTTGCCGATGTGGCGCCGACGCTTCTGACGCTGTTGCAGCTTCCGCAGCCGGTTCAAATGACAGGCCAAACGCTGATTGTCTAACCTAACTACGAAAATCTAAAAGGAGTGTTCTACTCATGACGATCATTACTGACGTATACGCACGCGAAGTGCTTGACTCTCGCGGCAACCCAACCGTAGAAGTTGAAGTTCGCCTGGAATCCGGCGTGCTCGGCCGCGCAATCGTACCTTCGGGAGCTTCTACCGGAGCCTACGAAGCGGTCGAGCTTCGCGATGGGGACAAAGGCCGTTACCTCGGAAAAGGCGTTCTGAAAGCCGTTGAGAACGTAAACACGATCATCGCTCCGGAAATCATCGGCTACGATGCGCTGGATCAAGTCGAAATCGACAAAAAAATGATCGAGCTGGACGGCACTCCGAACAAAGCCAAGCTGGGCGCTAATGCAATTCTGGCCGTATCCATGGCTGTCGCTCGCGCAGCTGCGGACGCGCTGGACGTTCCTCTCTATACTTACCTTGGCGGCTTTAATGCCAAAACGTTGCCTGTGCCGATGATGAACATCGTCAACGGCGGAGAGCACGCGGATAACAACATCGACGTGCAAGAGTTCATGGTTCTGCCAGTGGGCTTGCCGACGTTCTCGGAAGCGCTGCGCGCAGGCACGGAAATCTTCCATGCGCTCAAAGGCGTATTGAAAGCCAAAGGCCTGAACACTGCTGTCGGCGACGAAGGCGGCTTCGCTCCGAACCTCGGTTCGAACGAAGAAGCTCTGTCCACGATTCTGGAAGCGATCGAGAAAGCGGGCTACAAGGCCGGCGAAGAAATCTTCCTGGGCATGGACGTAGCTTCCACCGAGTTCTTCAAGGACGGCAAATACCACCTCGAAGGCGAAGGCAAATCCTTCACATCCGCCGAGTTCGTGGACTTGCTTGCAAGCTGGGTTGAGAAGTATCCGATCATCTCCATCGAAGACGGCTGCTCCGAAGACGACTGGGAAGGTTGGAAATTGCTTACCGAGAAGCTGGGCGACAAAGTTCAACTCGTGGGCGACGACCTGTTCGTTACGAACACCGAGCGTCTGGCTGACGGCATCGAGAAGGGCGTAGGCAACTCCATCCTCGTTAAGGTAAACCAAATCGGTTCCTTGACCGAGACTTTCGACGCGATCGAGATGGCGAAGCGTGCAGGCTACACGGCCGTAATCTCTCACCGTTCCGGCGAATCCGAAGACAGCACGATTGCGGACATCGCGGTTGCGACGAACGCAGGTCAAATCAAGACGGGCGCACCTTCCCGTACGGACCGCGTCGCGAAGTACAACCAATTGCTGCGCATCGAAGATCGTCTTGGCTCCACTGCGATCTACGGCGGCAAAGCGGCGTTCTACAACCTTAAAGGCTTCAAAAAATAAATAAGTCGGAGCTCCGAACTCCGCTTCATCAAGAAGAGCAGACCCTTGTGCTTATAGCACGGTCTGCTCTTCTTTTTGTCGCTTGTTATTGACGCCAGACGACGTAGCCGTATACAGGCACATTCGCCTGCAGACACCCGCGTGCGGCAACGACCTGCTCGCCGGTAAAGGCGTTCGTCCAGCCTTCTCCTGCGGCGACCGGTACGGATACGTCTGCGGTCTTCTCCGAGACGTTCATGACAATCACGAACCGCTCGTCGCCGTCCGACGCGCGCCGCTCGTACACGAGCAAGCCGCTGCCGGCCTCGGCTTGAAGGAAGCGGAAGCCCGCGCTCCGGAGCGCTTCGTGTTCCTTGCGAAGCCGGATAGCTTCGGAGAAGAAGGCGAACAGCGCCTTGTCCTGCTTGTCCTCCTCCCAGACCATGCATTCCCGGCAACCGGGATCGCCCCCGCCAGTCATGCCGACCTCATCTCCGTAATATACGCAAGCTGTTCCCGGATACGTAAGCTTAAACAGCGTAGCCAGCTTCATGCGATTCGTATCGCCTTCGCACAGCGTGAGCAGGCGAGGGGTATCATGGCTGCCGAGCAGGTTAAACGTGGTCTCCGTCGCTTGCTGCGGATAGGCGGCGAGCTGCGCGCCGACGGCGTCGGCGAATTGCTTGGCATCGGACGTTCCGTAGGCGAAGAAATCGAGCGCCGCATTCGTGAACGGGTAGTTCATGACCGCGTCGAACTGGTCGCCCTGCAGCCACATGATGGAATCGTGCCAGATCTCCCCCAGGATATAGACGTCGGGGTTGAGCTTTTTGACGGCCATGCGGAACTCCCGCCAGAAGGCGTGGTCGACCTCGTTGGCGACGTCCAGCCGCCATCCGTCGATGCCGACCTCTTCGATCCAGTATCGCGCCACGTCCAGCAGATAGCTTTTAACCTCGGAATTCTCGGTATTCAGCTTGGGCATAATCGGCTCGAAGCCGAAAGTGTCATAGGTCGGGATACGGTCCACGACTCTAAGCGGGAACTCCCTTACATGGAACCAGTCCTTATATACGGACGAGGCGCCCTTCTCCAATACGTCGACGAAAGGAGGGAATTCCTTGCCCGAGTGATTAAATACCGCATCCAGCATTACCTTGATGCCCCGGGCATGGCAGGCTTCCACGAGCTCCTTCAGCTTCTCGTTCGTCCCGAAATGAGGGTCGACCTTCAAGTAGTTTTTCGTATCGTATTTGTGATTGGTTGTCGCTTCGAACAGCGGATTGAAATAGATCGCGTTGACGCCCAAGCGCACGAGATGATCCAGATGATCGATGACGCCTTGCAGATCGCCGCCAAAAAAGTTCGTCGGAGTCGGTTTGCCGCCCCAAGGCTCGACCTGCTCGGGATTAAGAGAGGGGTCGCCGTTGGCGAAGCGTTCGGGAAAAATCTGATAGAATACCGCGTCCTTGACCCAAGCGGGCGGCGCGAACACGTCGACGGGATTCACGAAAGGGAAATCGAACAAGTTCAGACCGTTGGGCGGCGGAGTGGGCAGGAAGGACTTCTCGATCCGATACAGGTGTTCCTTGCCATCATAGAAATGAAAGGCGTACTGGAGCCGGCGATATGGGGGCTGCACGGCGACCTCCCAGTAATCGAACAATTCGTCGGAGGACAGGAGCGCCATCGGCACGGTCCGGTTCGTTTGCTCCCAGGCGTACTTGTCGCCGGCAATGAGATTGACTTCGGTCATGTCGTTCCGTCGGGTGCGCACCCGAATGTGTACCGTGTTGTTGTCATAGGCGTAAGCCCAGTTCTGTTTCGGTCGATGATAGATCGCTTCACGCAGCATGAATGATTCTCCTTTGAGTTGTAATCGGGAGCAGGATGCAAAAAAAGTACAACCTCACCCGTCTGAAAGCCGAGGTTGTACCGTAAGGTAACATTGCCTTTATGATGCGGTCTCCGGCCATTGTCCCGCATCGGCGAGCCTGTCGACAGCCAGCACGAACATGGCGTGGGACCAGGTAAGGGGTACGATCCAGGCGGGCTGTCCGGTTTCCTTGTCGACCTGCTCGGGAAGGAGACCGATGTCGGTGCGATGATCGACGGCCCATTGAAGCAGCGTGCGTGCGGCCTCGTACTGGCCGATCGCAATGCGATAATGGGCCAGCCACAATGTCGTCAGGATCCAAGGGTTGCCCCCAATGTAATGATCGTCCTCGTACCGCTTGATGCCGCCAACGACCGGAGAGAGTAGCCTGCGCTCGATCGTGTCGGCAAGGCGGGTCATATACTCGTGATCCGGCGGCAGAACGCCGAACGGAACCGATAGGCCGAGCAGGCTGATGTCGATGACCGGATCGAACTTGAGACGATGGACGGGATAGCCTTTGGACGTATATTGCACGCTTCCCTCTGCTCCGGATGAGACGGCCTGATCATAGCGAGAGCCGTCCACCTTCAAATGAAGACCCCGATAAAAGCTGCTCTCGCTCTCATTCCAGCATTGCGCAACAATCGCGTCAGCGATTCCGTCCGCGATCTTCTCCCAATGACCGGCAGAGTCCGCGTCTCCCATCAGTCGGGCGAAAGCGGCAGCGGCCCGTATTCCGCCGCAGACTGCCGCCGCGGAATACGTATGCTCCCCGTTGCGCTCCTCCCACAGATCGATGCTGGGCAGGGGCAAGCCGGTATTCGGGTCGAGGAAGGCGGTCAGGAACTCTGCGCCCTTCCGCACGGCGGGCCATACGGCATGAGCGAAGCTCTCGTCCCGCGTCGTCTCGTAATGCTGCCACATTCCCCACAGGATAGAGCCGCCCTCGTCGATCTGCAGTCCCCAGGAAGGAGCGAGACTACCGTCGTGATAGTGACGCTGCTGCCAGGAGCCGTCCGGCTCTTGGGCGCGAAGCGTCCACTCGTAGAAACGCCGGGACGCGTCCGTCAGCCCGCAACGATCCAGAGCGGTCGTAATGAAGGCGGCGTCTCTTCCCCAGCAATAGGCATAGCCGCCGCAGCGAACGTGGCGCTCGTCGACCTCGGGAGCGGCCAGCAGGCTGCCGGTTCGGCTGTCCGCCATCAGCTTGAACATCAGCACGGAGCGCTCGTACAGCTCGGCGATGTCCGCCGGTCCTCCCGGACAGCGGCGGGCCTCCCGCAATTGTGCGTGCCAATAGGCCTCGGTGAGGCGCAGCCAATGCTCTGCAGGGTGCTGCTTGACGAATGCCAGCTGCTCCAACGATTCGGTGAGCGTGCTGCCCGCAGCAAGATAGACGGCAAACGTCTTGCTCTCCCCGGCGGGCAATCCGTCCACGTCCCAGAGAAGCGCGCCGTCCGATTGCATCTCGATCTCTTGGCCGTTCAGATGGCCGTTCTCCGCCGCCTCGCCAGCAAAGCCGCACTGGAACTGACTGCACGGGCTTGTGCCCGATACGGCAAAGAAGGCGCGGTGATGATAGTGAACGATCGCGTCGTTGGGCTCGTTGAACAGCGTTGTGTTGTAAAGCTCGCTTTCGTTGACATGCAGCGACGAATGCCAGACGAAGCGGAACGAAAGCGCGCCGTTCGACACGTTGCGGAACGTATAGTGCCTTACCAGCACATCCCGGCCGGGCAGTGTGTAATCCTGCTGCCGGACGGCGATCGGGAAGCGAGGGTGCGACGATTCGGCAACGGTGATATTCGTGCCCGGCATGTAGGAGATCCGGCGCTCCCACTGGCCGTCCTCCTCATCGAACCAGACTGTTCGTTCCCCGGCGAATTGAATGCCCGTCCGAATGAGATCGACGTGCTGCGAATGATCGATATGAGGCCACCATAGCCGATGCAATCTCCCGGAGCGTCCGAGAGAACCCAGCATTCGGCCGTTCCCGATAATGGAATCAATCAAAAATGGTTTGTTAGACAACGTGCTCAGCTCCTCTTGCGTGCTTGTTGTATGGAAGATTCGCGTACGATGAGCCGATGCGGAATAACGATCGGATTATGGTGGATCCGTTCCCCCTGAAGCAGGTGAAGCAGCGATTGCACCGCGCTATAGCCAAGCTGATAGGTGCCGATATCGACCGAGGAGATCGGCGGACTCGCCAGCTCGGACAAGGGGATGTTGTTGAAGCTGACCAGGCAGATATCATCCGGCACTCCGTAGCCGAGCTCGGCGAGCCCTCTGAGTACGCCGAAGGCGACATTGTCGTCGATGACGACGAGCGCGGTCGGACGCTCCGGCAGGCTCATGACCAGGGACATGGCCCGAAAGCCGCTTTCCTGTAGAAATTCGCCTTCGACGATCCACTCCGGCCGCTTCGGCAGGGAAGCCTCGGCCAGCGCCTGCTCGTACCCGCGCAGCCGATCATGGGACAGCGTCAGGTTGTTCGGACCGCTTACGAAGCCGATCCGCTCATGGCCTTGGGCGATCAGATGACTGGCAGCGTCATAGGCGGCCCGGACATTGTCATTGTCGACCATCAGAATATCGGGATGGCTCTCGCTGCGGCCGATCAGCACGAACGGGAACTGCTCCTCGTTCAAATACGCGATGAGCGGGTCGTCCCGCCGCGAGCTGAGCAGCACGATGCCATCGACACGACGTCCCCGAACGAGACGGGAGATCGTACCGAGCTCATCCTGCTCCGAGGTGGCGGTCGTCATCAGCAGGTCGTAGCCCATGCGCGTCGCCTGGGTCACGATACCACGCAGCACTTCGCCGAAGAAATCGTTGCGAAACAGCTCCTCTGCAGGTCTTGGCAGCAAAATACCGAGCGTGTGAGTCGTTTTGGACACCAAGCTTTTGGCCATTACATTAGGATGATAGCCCTGCTCATCCATAATCCGCTTCACCTTGCGCGACGTTTCCTCGCTGATGCGGGGGTGGTTGGAGACGACGCGAGATACGGTGGAGGGAGAGACTCCGGCTAATCGGGCGATATCTTTTATCGTAACCATCGCTTAAAACTCCTTATTTGTGCAATCGTTTGAACTGGCACGGGAAAACGTCCTCAAACATTCAAGTTCATGTTATCTCAGTTCCGTTCTTCTGTAAACTGGGGAATGAAAAATGGGATATTTCCATTCCAACCTGACTTGAAAATGAAAGTATTATAGACTTATCTATCGATAATCACACGATATGGCAAGAAAATCGGATAATTCACTGAAAAATCACCCGAAAATGCGGGATTTCGCATTTGCAAACGCTTTTATGCATCGCTTATGATGAATGTGTGCAATCGTTTTCACTACAACGGGGCTCGTTCGACATTAAACATTCTGGAAACAAGACGGTTTTTACGGGGCAATTCGGCGAGGGGGATCATGTCTGTCGGGTTTAAGCTCTTTTCTCAGTCCTGACAAGGGATTTGGGAGCGGTTCTTTTTTTTGCGAGTTAGGTATAACGTTTGCACAGATGTGATGAAAACAATCCAAACGGGGGGATCGACAAGAATGAACATGAAAAAATGGGGAATGAGTCTGCTTTGCGCAGTGTTGATGGTTGGATTGGCTGCTTGCGGAGGAGGGAACGACTCCAATAAGGCCAGTCCGTCGGGAGAGAGCCCGTCGGCTACGACGCCGGCTTCCGCTTCTGCGCCAAGCAGCGGGGGCGAAGAGGAAGTGGTGGAGCCCGAGGCGGGGGCCAAGCTGAAGGTGTGGGAATCCAAAGAGCAAATGCCTTACATGAAGAAGGTGGCGGAAGGCTTCGAGAAGGAATTCGGCATCCCGGTCACCTTCGAGGAGGTAGCGGGCGGAGATCAAGGCGGACGCCTGGCGACGGATGGTCCGGCCAAGCTGGCGGGAGACGTCGTTTCGCTGCCGCACGACCAGATCGCCCAAGCGGTCAAGGCGGGGCTGCTGCTGCCGAACGACCTGTTCGAGGAAGAGACGCGCGGCTCGATGCTGGAGGCAGGGATCAACGCATCTTCCTACGACGGCGTACTGTACGGCTATCCGAAATCCGTTGAGACCTACGCTATGTTCTACAACAAGGACCTGTTTCCAGAGGCTCCGAAGACCTGGGACGAAATCGTCAATTTCGCGGGCACGTTCACGAACGCGAAGGAGAACAAGTATGCGATCATGTGGGAGTTCGTCGGTTATTATTCCTATCCGTTCATCGGCAGCTTCGGAGGCTACTTCTTCGGCAAGGACAATACCGATCCGAGCGACATTGGATTGAACAACCCCGGCACGATTGAAGGCTTCGAATTCTTGAAAACACTTAAGCCGATTCTACCGATGAATGCGGCGGACGTGACCTACGACGTGAAAACGCAGCTGTTCACGGACGGCAAGCTGGCGCTTAACATCGACGGACCATGGTCGGTCAGCGCCTTCAAGGACAAGGTTAATTTCGGCGTCGCTCCGCTGCCGGCCATGCCTAACGGCAAACCGTCGACATCGTTCTCCGGCGTCAAATCCTACTATGTCAACTCGTATTCGCAGTATCCGATTGCCGCCCGAATGTTCGCGAATTATGCGGCCAACAAGGAGAATCAGCTGCTGAACTATGAGATGACGGGGGCGATCCCTGCCAACCGCGAAGCCGGAGAAGATCCGAAAATCAAGGACGATCCGATCGTCAGCGGCTTCTTCCAGCAGTTCGCCAACTCCACGCCTATGCCGGGGATTGCCGAGATCAATGCCGTATGGGACCCGCTCAAAGCGGCATTCACTACGCTGTGGGACGACCCGAAGGCCGATGTGAAGGCAACGCTGGATTCGACGGTTAACACGATCCAAACGGTCATTTCATCCAAATAACGAGAAGGCCTGCCGATTACGGCTTTCACCCGACTGTTTGCCGGTCGGGTGAAAGCCGTCAAATTGCGAGGAAAGAGGTTGTATAGCGCATGCAAAGAAAAACAGCAGGAGCCGTGCTGTCGGCGCTCTTCATGGGGCTGGGCCAGATGTACAATC
The DNA here is from genome assembly GCF_042651945.1 of Cohnella boryungensis. Taxonomy (NCBI): domain Bacteria; kingdom Bacillati; phylum Bacillota; class Bacilli; order Caryophanales; family Paenibacillaceae; genus Cohnella; species Cohnella boryungensis. The sequence goes on from NZ_JBHSED010000016.1 coordinate 42,798, forward strand.
GGCAATGGATGAAGGGAATATTGCTTCTCGCTGTCGGAGCGGGTTGTCTGTACGGAGCTGCGGTTCTCGGCTTGCCGGGGTATTTGAAAGGCCTATGGACGTTGGGCGAACAGCCCAGCGGCATGGTCAAGGTCGGCAAGCTGATGAAGATGGTAGAGGGAGACCACTCTATCTTCCTCATGATCAAGGGGTTGATGGCTGCGCTTGCTGCGGTGTTGGCGCTGGCTTTGTACGTGGTGGGAATCCGCGACGCCTACAAGGTGGGGAAGCTTCGGGACGAAGGCCGGCAGGTCAACACGTTCCGCCAGTCTCTTCGGGGCGTGAACCAAAGAAATTTTGCATACCTCGTCTTGCTGCTGCCTGCCGTCTTTATTTTGTTCCTGACGGTTCTGCCCCTCTTCTTCTCGGTTTTGCTGGCTTTTACCAACTATGCCGACCCCATTTTGCCTCCGGCGAATCTGATCGACTGGGTGGGCTTCGCGAATTTCATCAAGCTGGTGAGCCTGCAGGTCTGGAGCGATACGTTCTTCGGCGTGCTGTTCTGGACGGTGATCTGGGCGGCGATCGCGACGGCGACGACGTATATCGGCGGCATCTTCGTCGCGGTGCTGATTCATCAGCCCCGCGTTCGGTTCAAGGCGTTCTGGCGTACGATCATGATCGTTCCGTTTGCGATTCCGAGCCTGATCTCTTTGCTTGTGATGCGCAATATGTTCAATAACAAATTCGGTCCTATTAACGACACGCTGCGCATGATGGGGCTCGAAGGCGTTCCCTGGCTGACGAATCCGGTATGGGCCAAAGCGACCCTTCTGCTCGTGAATATGTGGATCGGGATTCCGATTACGATGATTCTGGCTTTCGGAATCTTGACGACGATCTCCCGGGACTTGTACGAGGCTGCGGACGTGGATGGAGCCAGCTCGTTCCAGAAATTCCGCCGCATTACGCTGCCCATGGTGCTGTTCGCCACGGCTCCGGTGCTCATTATGCAATTTGCCGGCAACATCAACAACTTTAACGTCATTTATCTGCTTACCGACGGCGGACCGGTAAATCCCAATTACCAGTATGCCGGCCATACGGATCTGCTCGTTACCTGGCTCTATAAGCTGGCGCTCGATCAAGCGCAATACAGCTTCGCCTCGGTCATCGGCATCATCATTTTCCTGATCGTAGCGACCTTGTCCATCTGGAGCTATCGCCGCACCCGATCCTACAAAGAGGAGGATATGTTCGTATGAACCGTCGAAGCTCCAACGTCAAGCTCGCGCTCAGCTATGCTTTGCTCATCATCCTCGCATTTGTCAGTCTTTATCCGGCGTTGTGGATTGTGCTGTCCTCCTTGAAGGAGGGCAATAGCTTGTATAGCGATACCCTAATCCCGCGAAATTTTACGTTCGATCACTATCGGGATTTGTTCAATACGACCAAGTACCCTCTGTGGTTTATGAATACGCTGAAGGTGGCGGTGCTGTCGACGGTGCTGGGAACCTTCCTGCTGCTGCTCACCGCATACGCCGTCTCCCGGTTCCGTTTTGCCGGACGCAAGTTCTCGTTGAATGTTCTGCTTGTGCTCCAGATGTTTCCCGGCTTCATGGCGATGATCGCCGTATACGTGCTGCTGAATACGATGGGCATGCTGAATTCGCATTGGGCGCTTGTCCTCGTCTATAGCTCGGGGGCGATCGTGACGAATGTGTTCGTAGCCAAGGGATTTTTCGATACGATTCCCAAGAGTCTTGAGGAAGCCGCGCGTATGGACGGGGCGAGCCATCTGACCGTATTCTTCCGGATCATGATGCCGCTTGCCAAGCCGATGCTGACCTATGCCAGCCTGATGATTTTCAATGGCTGCTTTGTCGATTTTATCTTTGCCGACCTGGTGCTGCGTTCCGAGGATCAGAGAACGCTGGCCGTCGGACTGTACAAGATGGTGAACCAACGGAACTCCACGGAGTTTACGATGTTCGCGGCGGGGGCGGTGCTTGTGGCCCTGCCGGTAACGATGCTATTCCTGCTGCTGCAGCGCAATCTGGTGGATGGACTGACTGCCGGGGCTTCAAAGGGTTAACCTGGGCTGCGGCTTGGGAAATAGAAAGACAGAAAAGAATGCAACGGATGAAGATGTCCGTCGGCATTCTTTTTTTGTTTTCATTAATTTGCGGCAAAAATAAGCAAAAACAACGTTGACAAACAAATATTTGTATACTAATCTAGGGTTAATTATAGGGTGTTTGCCGCAAAACCGACGAGAAAGAGAAAGTGGGATATTAAGGAATGCTTTAGAATGAGAGGGTGGAGGCATGAAGAACATGATATATCCGGTTTTGAAAAGGCTTACAGGAGTAAAAAGGGGGCTGAGGATCACCTTTTCACTTCCTGACTAATTGTTGCGGCAAATTTTATGAATTTTAAGCCAAAAATAATTGACAATCGTGCAAATTTGCATTAGGATCGATTCATGAAAGAAAAATGTTATATTACCTAACACCAAATTAAGAAATTACACTTTAACCTGAAGACAACGGAGTGAAGCTGACATGAGTAACATTAGAATGGCGTTTATCGGAGTCGGGGATATGGGCTCGCATCACTGTATCGGGTTTGATCGGCTGGAAGGCTGCGAGGTTCGCTACATCTGCGATATGAACGAAGCCAACGTTGCGCGCACGGTTGCCGAGCTGACGAACAGCACCCCGTCGGTGTTCAAGGATTACAGGGAGCTGTTGGACAAAGAGGATCTGGACGCCGTCGTGATCAGCGTTCCCAACTACAAGCACAGGGAGGTTGCGGTTGCGTTCCTTGAGGCGGGCAAGCATGTGTTTCTGGAGAAGCCGGTCGCGCATACGATCGAGGATTGCGACGCGATTATCGAGGCGGCCAAGAAGGGCAACCGTACGCTGCAGATCGGTCTCGTATACCGTTATTCCAACCTGTATCGCCGAATGGCCAAGGAGCTGGAGAGCGGCCGGCTCGGAGACGTGAAGCTGATGTGGTGCAAGGAATTCCGCGATCCGTTTCCACCGACCGACTGGTTCTATGACAAATCCAAATCCGGCGGGGCGATCGTCGAGAAGGATTGCCATCACTTCGATATCTTCAACTGGATGATCAAGGCGAAGCCGGTCCGCGTGTTCGCTTCCGGCGGCCAGCACGTTATGAAGCAAGGCGGGTCCAATGTGATTACGAATTCTTACACGCATTATCCGGCTAAGGTGATCTCCGACGTATCTATCGTGGATCATGCCTTTATCACGGTCGATTACGACAACGGCAGCAAGGCGAACCTGGGGTTGTGCATGTACCTGAAGCCGCGAAATCTGATGGGTGAAGGTCTGGAGATCGGACTTATCGGAGAAAATGGCGGGCAGATGGTCGCGCGCAACGACAAGACGATCGATATTGTCGGCGGCAATGATTTAACGAAGGATCATCTGGACATCGACGTCACCTCGGACTCTATTCTGGGAGGCCACACGGGCGGACAAACCCAGCGCATTGAATTTCTCCAATGCGTGACGGAGGGGAGGCAGCCGTTCGCGAATGCGGAGGTAGGGCGGAACGCGCTGCTGATCGCGCTTGCCGCGGAGAAATCGATTATAGAAGAGCGCTACGTGTACTTGAGCGAAATTGCCGAATAAGGGGTGATCTCATGAAGGGTCTCCGGAAGTATGACACGTTGCAATTTTTTCTTTTTATCCTGCCGTGGATCATCGGGTTCAGCGCCTTCTTCCTCATTCCGTTCGGCACGTCGATCTTCTACGCGTTCACGGATGCCAGACTTCCCGGCGCGGTCGATTACCAATTCATAGGGCTGGACAATTTTGCAAGCATGGTGAACGATCCGATCTTCTCGAAAAGCTTGGGCAACACGATGTACTTCGTGCTGATCGGCGTGCCGATCGTGACGGCGGGCATGCTGCTGCTGGCGATGCTGCTTAACTTCAACGTCAGGGGAATCGCCTTGTTCCGTACCTTCTATTACTTGCCCACTCTCGTGCCGATCGTCGCGACGGTCATTATATGGAAGCTGGTGTTCAACTCGGAGTTCGGCATTCTGAATGCGGGGCTGTCGCTGCTCGGAGGAGACAAGATCGACTGGCTGGGCGGAAAGTCTACGATCAAGCCCGTCATCATTATGCTTCAGGTGTGGATATCCGGCAGCGGGGTTCTGATCTTCCTGGCAGCCCTGAAGAACGTGCCCCGGCATCTGTACGAGGCGGCCGATATCGACGGAGCCGGCAGAGGGCGCAAGTTCCTGACGATTACGCTGCCTATGATCAGTCCTTCCATCCTGTTCGTGATCATTATTCAGACGATGTACAATTTTCAGATGTTTACCGAAGCGCTGCTCCTTTCCAAGGGCGGACCCAACTACGCTTCCTACACGTTCGTCTATAACGTCTACAAATCGGCCTTTACGGATCTGAAGTTCAGTATGGCGATGTCGCAATCTCTCTTTCTGTTCGCGCTGATCGCTCTCTTCACCTTCGTGCTGATGAAATTGTCCAAGAGGTTTGTCTACTACGAAGGGGAAAACTAGGAGGGGATAGCGATGACTAGCGGACAAAAAACGACGCCGGCTTCAACGGCGCTCAAATATGCGCTGCTGACCGGTACGCTGGCTCTGTTCGCGGGGCCGCTGATCTGGATGCTCTCAACGATGATGAAGACGAAGGCGGAGACGTATAAGGTGCCGCCGACCCTTCTGCCCGAGCGGCTCACATTCGAGGCGTTCGACCGCTTGTTTGCGGTGCAGCCGCTTATGTGGAAGTGGATTCAGAACTCGTTCCTTATCTCCGTGCTGGTGGCCATGGGAGCTGTCGTCTCCAGTTCGATCGTCGCATACGGGTTTTCGCGGTTCGCGAACAAATATCGGGATCGGCTGTTTCCGATCGTCCTGCTGACCTTGATGATTCCGCCGTCGATCATGATGATTCCTTCCTATGTCCTGTTTACGAAGCTGGGCTGGATCGATACCTGGCTGCCGCTTATTGTGCCGGCATGGCTGGGCGGGGCGTATTACATCTTTCTCTTCCGTCAATTTTTCCTGACCATACCGAGGGAGTTGGACGAGGCTACCTATCTTGACGGCGGAAACAGATGGACGGTGTATGCCAAGGTGATTATGCCTTTATCCAAGCCGATCATTATTACGACTGTCATCTTCGCCTTCGTGAATTCCTGGCTCGATTTTCTCGGGCCGTTCCTCTATATCAAGGACAACGAGATGTTTACGCTGAGCGTCGGCTTGCAATTCCTGATCGGCCAGACGAGCCAGGACTTCCCGGCGCTGGCCGCCGGAGCCTTCATCAGCATCATCCCGATCGGCCTGCTCTACTTCTTCGCCCAAAGATACATCGTGGAGGGGGTGGTGCTTACGGGCTCGAAAGGATAGCTCGGCTGTTTTCTTCCGCACTGAAATATCACATTATGCAAAAGGGGAACTGCACATGAGGACGAATAGCAAGCGCCTGATAACCGTTTGGATTCTGACGTTGGCAATGGCGATCGTGTTTACGGCATGCGGAAACAATAACGATAAAGGAGGCGCGGAAAGCTCGTCTCCGTCCGCGCCATCCGCTTCCGAACCGTCGAAGGAAGCCGCCGAGGAGCCCGTAACGATCACGTATTCCCAGTGGGGCACCGCCGAGGAATTGCAGCGCACGCAAGAGCTGCTGAACAAATTCATGGAAGCCAACTCCAACATCACCGTCAAGCTGGAAGGCAAGGATTGGGGCAGCTATTGGGACGGCCTGACGGCCAACGCCGCGGGCGGAACGCTTCCGGACGTCTTCAAGACGAGCTTTGCCTTTATTGAAAAGTATGCGGAGCTTGGGATATTCAAGGAGCTGGACGGCCTTCTGTCCGGCAATGGATTCGATCTGAACAACGTCGACGCAAGCCTGCTCGGCCTTCATCAGTATCAAGGCAAGCAAGTGTCGCTTCCCATCGACGCCAACGTCATCGTCTGGTACTACAACAAGGCTCTGTTCGCGGACCCCGCGAAAAATCCGAAGGGCGCGGCGGCTCCTTCGCTTGAGCCGACATGGGAAGAGATCGTCGGTATCGCAACCAAGATGACAGTGGATAAAAACGGGAAAACGGCTGATGAGGCTGGGTTCGATGCCAAAAATATCGTGCAATGGGGGATGTCGATTTCTCCGGGCTCCACGATGGACTGGTTCCTGGAGCCCGAGCTGTGGTCCAACGGCGCCAAGCTGATCAACGACGACGGCACGCTTGCTCTGGATACCCCGGAGGCGCAAGAGGTGTTGAACTTCTTCATCGATGTCACGAAAAACAAAAAAATCAACACGACCCCGGCGCAAATCGAGGGCCTGGGCGGCCAAGTGAATCTGGCGATCACAACGGGCAAGGTCGCCATGAACCCGGGCGGAAGCTGGAATACGGCGAATTACAAGGAAGCGGGCACCGACTACGGCATTACGTTCCTGCCGAAGTTCAAGACGGCGCAGACGGTCGTTCAGCCTGCGGGCATGGCGATTGCGGTCAACACGAAGCACGAGGCTGCCGCATATAAGCTGCTGGCATGGCTCGCAGGACCTGAAGGACAAAGCGAGCTGGCCAAGCAAGGCTACTCGATTCCCGCGAACAAGGCGGCTTCCGAGGCTTACGTGTCCACGGCGGGAGAAGGCAACCAAATCTTCCTTGATGCCCAGAAGTACGGAATCGTCTCTCCGTTCACGACGAAGAAAACCGACCTGGTGTGGACTTACGGAGAGCAATCCCTTAAGCTTCCGCTTGCGGGAGAAGGAGATTTGCAGGCGGCGCTGCAGGATCTGGCGGCGCAGATCAAGTAATCGGCAGCTGCGGCGATAGCTCCGGGAAGAAGGCGGGACAAGCGGTCATAAGCGCTTGTCCCGTCTTTTCCGTCTTGTCCGGGACGTATTCTTGACTTAACGGCTTATCGATTATAGAATTGGTTTTGCCGCAAATCGTGTCGGGTTGATGTCGAATTGCCCCAATTTGATCGCGGCCATAAAGAGCAGTTCTGCGGAGAGAGGAATGACCATGGCCAAACTGAAGGATATCGCCGATCAGGTAGGCGTATCGATCTCGACCGTATCGCGGGTGCTGAAGAACGATACCCAGCGCTCTGTCAGCGACGAAACCCGCCGTAAAATATGGGAGATGGCCGAGAAGCTCGGCTATCGCACTCAGCGTGCCTCCAAAACCCCCAAGAACGATCCTCGCAGCGGTTATCCGATCGGCTGCGTGGTGACCATTCCGCAAAATAAATACAACAATCCATACTTTTCGATCATTCTCGAAGGGATCGAGAGAGCGCTGGCCGCCGTCGGCAAAAGGCTGGAGTTCGTCTTAAGCATCGAGAAGCCGTCCGATATCGAGCAGCTTCAGGCTCTGGTGAAGGAGCACCGCATTGAGGGGATGCTGGTCGTAGAGCGGATCGATGCAGAGGCCTACCAATGGATCAAGGCCAACGTGCGCCAAGTCGTCGGAGTCGATATCGCGGACAAGGAGGTGCCGGTCGTCAGCTACGACCGCGCCGCCGCGGCTAAGGAAGCGGTGATGCATCTGATCGGGCAAGGCCATCGCCGCATCGCGTATATCGGAGGCGCCGAGCTTAACGGCAATTTCCGCGAAGAGAAGCGTTACCTCGGGTATGAGAGCGCGATGCGGGAGGCGGGGCTGCCCATTGACGAGGCTTGGGTAATTGACGTCAAGTGGGATGTCTCGCTGAGCTACGAGCTGACGAAGCAAGCGTTTCAGTCCGGCGGGCAGATCCCGACAGCCGTCTTCGCGGCCAGCGATATGATGGCCATCGCGGCGATGAGAGCGGCGACGGAGCGGGAGCTGAAAATTCCGGACGACATCGCTTTCTTCGGCGTAGACAACATTGAAATCTCCGAGTTTACCTCGCCGCCGCTGTCGACGATTCACGTCCCGAAGCTGGAAATGGGAATGTACGCGGTCAAGCTGCTGCTCGATTATCTGGATCATCAGTATACGATTCCCGTGAAGATGACGATTCCTTACAGATGCGTGTTCCGGCATTCGACGAACGGCAAAGTCGGGGATTAAAGCTTCTAAGTCCGCCGAGAGGCAAAGAAAAGGCCTGCCCAATTGTCTGCAACAGACTTGGACAGGCCTTTTCGAGCGCTAGCCATCATATCGGAGCCGGCAACTATTCCGATTGGGGCGCGGGTGACCCGGCAAGCTGTTCCTTCACGTAGCTCCTGACCTTCCCCGTGTCCGGCACGAGAACATCCATGTCACGGATTCTCGCGTTCCTGAAGGCGTTCATCTGCGGAAGCTGGATGCTCGCGAGAGAGCTCGTATTGAGCTTCAGCCCAAGCCTCGCCAGCTTAAGGAGATCCCCTGGCGGGATATTGGTTTCGATATACGGGGCAATGCCGTTAAGGAGCTGCGGCAGCTTAAGCAGGCCCGTGGTCGACTGGAGCTTGTCGGCGATGGCGGTTAGAAACTTCCGCTGCCGTTCCGACCTGGAGAAGTCGGACATGGCGTCGCCCCGATAGCGTACGTATTGCAGGGCGGTCAGACCGTCGAGATGCTGCAGGCCCTTCTCCAGCTTGATATTGTACCGAGGATCGTCCCGGTTGTCGGTGTTCCGCATGTTCTTGTCCACCTCGAATTCGATGCCGCCAAGCTCGTCGATCAGGGAGATGAACCCTTCGAAATCGGTGTAGACGTAATAATGGATCGGCATATCGATCCACTGGTGCACCGTCTCCATCGCAAGCAACGGACCGCCCATCGTGATCGCGGCATTGAGCCGGTTGGAGCCGCGCTGGGGAATTTCCACGTAGGTGTCGCGCAGAAGAGAGAGCAGATGCGTGCTCTTGGCGACAGGATCGATCGAGACGACGATCATCGTATCGGAGCGGGGCTTAACGGTGCTTTTGACGCCGCGCGAGTCCCCGCCCATAAGCAAGATGTTGATCCGCTCGTCTCCGTTCCATTCGGGCGGCTCGATCAAGGGCGCCATCGTGGGGACGGTGCCGTCAGTCGGGGTCGCAACCGCAGTAGGCTGCTGGTCGCGAGGGTCAACGTAGATTTTCCCTGCGAAGTCGTAAAAGAGATAAACGAGATACCCTGCCAGAAGGGCGACAACCGAAAAGACGCCCAGAGCGCTGTACAGCACGATCTTTTTTTTGCTCATCCGCTTTTTGGCGGCGGCTCTGCCGGGGAGTTGCGTCGGTTCTGTGGATTGATCCATCCCGTAATTCCTTCCCTTCCTTATATCCGTCAACCTTAATACGAAGGAAAGGGGTGGAAAGTTGTTCCATAAACGAAAAAAATCGCGAGAGCTGTCGGGATAGAGGGAAGTTAACCGGATGGCGGACTCCAAATTGCATACAAAGAGAACAAAAACTTCACTCGTGAGAACGCATACTTAGGCCTATAATAGGAACTAGCAACCGACAATAGGCCATGCGGGCACCCGCGCGGTTCAGACCAAACCTTAGGATGGTGGAATTGAAATGAGCAAACCGCAAGTAGGAATTCAGTTATATTCCGTGCGCGATCGCAGCGCGAACGACTTCCTCGGCACGATTCGGGAAATCGGAGAGATCGGTTATCGGAACGTAGAGCTGGCGGGATATTACGGGCACTCCGCGAAGGAGGTTCGCCAAGCGCTGGAAGCTGCCGGGCTGAACGCGCCTTCCGCTCACGTGGGTCTGACGGTGAACGATGCCGCAATCTGGGACAATCTGAAGCAGCAAGTGGAATATAGCCTGGAGCTGGGACTGAAGAGATTTATCGTGCCGGCGTATCCGCTCGCCGAAAGCCCGACGCTGGACGACGTCTACAAGATGGCGGACACGCTGGAGCAAGCGGCCAGAATCGTAACGGAGGCCGGTCTTGCGTTCGGTTATCACAACCACGCGTTCGAGTTCAAATCGGTTGAAGGCAAGCTGGTGATCGACCATATTCTCGAACGTGTGCCTGCCGAGCTGCTGTTCGCGGAATTCGATCTGGGCTGGGTTAAAGTCGGGGGGCAAGATCCTGCGGCCTACGTGCGTAAATATGCCGGACGGGTGCCTGTCGTTCATGCGAAGGATTTCAAGGAAGACGGCACCGATACGGAGATCGGCAAGGGCTCGGTCGACTGGGACTCCGCTCTGGCCGCCTGCGAATCGACGGGTGTGGAATATGTCATTATCGAGCAGGAGCGCTACGACGTATCCTCGCTGGAGAGCGCGAAGCTGAACTTTGCCTGGTTCAAGGAGCGCGGCTGGGTCTAACGCTCGACGCATGGACAAGAAGAGGGTGCTCCGCAAGCCAATGTGATGGCCGGAGCACCCTCTTCTTGTCCTAAATAGCCTCATGGCTAGAGCTCTATAGAGTCGTTGGAGATCGCTTCCGCCAAGCCTCTCAGCGTGGCGCGAAAGGCCGAGCGGAAGGTCGGCGTCAGTCTCGCCAGCAGCTCTTCGGCCGTCTCTTCGGAATGGGCATACGTAGAAATAATGCCATGCAGCATAAAAAAATAAATCCGTGAGCAGGATAACAGCCGGCGGTCCTGGGCGTCTAACCGCAGAGCGCCTTGAACAGTTGTCGATAACTGACCGAACAGCTCATTGCGGGTTCGGTTGATTTCCATCTCGGGGGCCGGCTCGTCTACTCTTCCGGCTTTGACGTTAAAGAACAGTTGATATAGATTGCGATGGGTGAAGCAGAAATCGATGAAGGCTAGGCTAAGATCCTCCAGGATCTTAGCCTGCTCTTCGTTCTGGGCAGTCAGCTGATTCACTCTGTCCGATAGCGATTGAAGCGGCGGCAGCGACAATTGCTGAAGCAAGGCTTCCTTGTCCTTGAAGTAAATATAGATGGTCGTATGCGAGCAGCCGGCTTCCTTCGCGATTTCTCTCATCGTGACGGCATCGTAGCCCTTCATGGAGAAGAGCAGCCCGGCAGCTCTCAGAATGCTCGCCTTCGTCTCTTCCGAACGTTGTTCCTGTCTGGACACCAAGTTGGCCATTCCTCCGCTCTCTTAATGCCCACATTGTAACCAAAGGTTATCTCCTCGTCAATTTGCGCGGTTCGCCGGCCGCCGTTCTTCCGCCTTGATCCATCGGGCATCCAGCCAACCGCATGCTCCGGCGAACAAGATAAGGATTACGATAAAGCTCATCGGTATCCCTCCTGACGTTATGGGGGTAGTTCAATTCGCTTAAAACAAGCTTGTGGTATCCATAACAAGCGCAAAAGCGAGCGACAGGCCAAGCGCGGCGGTCGACAGGTAGGCAGCCTTCTTCGTCCGCGGAGTCGCGGCCTTCGGAATGGAGCGCGCATACAGGATCAGTCCCGCAGCCAGCAGGGCAATCTCCAGACCGATCGCGACGCCTTCGTATTTCCAGACTCCGAGCCCCAGCAAGGGCAGATTGCCCAGATTGCCGGGCAGGAAGGGCATATCCGCCCGATGCACGACAAGATCCAGCAGCCAATGGCTGAACGCGACGCCGCCTACGATCCAGCCCGCCCGCCGCCCCCACAACCGCCTGCCCAGCCACAGCGCAAGCAAGGAAAGGAGCAGCGCTCCAAGCAGCGAATGGGTGTAGTCGGCATGAATGATGGCATCTCCGTAGCCGGACCCGTGACGATCGTCAATGGTTTCGACGCCCGTCAAGAACAAGGGGACGAAAGCCACGTCGAGCAATTGGGTGCTCAGCATGAGCGTCCACAACGGTACCTCGGGCGCTTTAGGCCGGATTGCCGCCGCTAATCCAAAATGTCCTGCAAACATCATATCCCTCTTTTCCATGTTAATGACCATTGGTTAGTAACCTTTGGTCATATTATAACCATTGGTTATTTTGTCTGTCAACAATAAATCAATACGCAGGAAAAAGCCTTGCAAAACGGGCGATTGGCAGCTGCGAGCTCAGTGAAGTACATGAAAGTCAGAATCGTTCACGGCGAGAAAAGCCGATTTGTTCAGCGAATTCCGATATTTGCACTACCTTGCGGTTCCGCCCGCTTCTATAGTGGAATCAGGTCGCGGTGCGCCGGATGATTAAATACCGACCGAGGGGGAACAAAGGCAATGACAAAGAAGAGAGGCATTGTGCACGAGCTGGTTACCAACCGAATCTTATTCCTGATGCTGCTGCCGACCGTTCTGTTTTTTCTAATTAACAATTATTCTCCGATGCTGGGCATCTATTATGCTTTCGTCCAATTCGACTTTAACAGCAGTATGTTCCAGTCGCCGTTCGTCGGACTGAAAAATTTCGAGTTTCTATGGAAGTCGGGCAAGCTGGTCAGTCTAACGCTGAACACGCTCGGCTATAACCTGGCGTTCATCGGGCTCGGGAACATTCTCTCCATCGCAGTCGCAATCTTGCTGAATGAGATCAGGGGCAAATGGTTCAAGAAGGCGACGCAATCCATTCTGTTCCTGCCCTACTTCGTTTCCTTCGTCATCTTGAGCGTAATTGTTTTTAACATGTTCAACTACGAGCAAGGGGTATTGAACTCCATCCTGAAATCGCTGGGCATGGAGCCGGTTGATATGTATAGCAAGCCGGTCGCCTGGATTTTCCTGATTACGATATTCTATCTGTGGAAAAATTTCGGTTACAGCATGGTGATCTACCTGGCGGCGATTACGGGGATCAGCGACGAATATTACGAAGCGGCGAAAATCGACGGCGCGAGCGCCTACCAGAGGGCCCGGCACATTACGCTGCCTATGCTGAAGACGACGTTCGTCATTCTGCTGCTGTTCTCGCTCGGCAGCATTATGAAGGGGCAATTCGACCTGTTCTATCAGATGATCGGCAATAACGGACTGCTGTACAACACGACGGATATTCTGGATACGTACGTCTATCGCTCGCTCCGGGTAACCTTCGATTTCGGCATGGCCACTGCCGCCGGGGTCTACCAGTCGATCTTCGGATTTATGCTGATCGTCGTGGTCAATTCGATTATTCGCAAGCTGAATCCTGATTACGCGTTGTTCTAGGGGGGATAGAGATGCAGATTAAAGACGACCGGTATGCCGGATTATTCCGCTTGATCGCCATCGTCGTAGTCGTCCTGGGAAGTGTCCTTTGCTTGCTGCCGTTTCTGTTCATCCTGTCGGGATCGCTCTCAAGCAATGAATCGATTCTCAGAGAGGGCTATCAATTGTTTCCGAAGCACTTCTCAATGGAAGGCTACAAGCTGATCTTCCGCGTCCCGGACGAGCTGCTCAGAGCCTACGGCGTGACCATCCTGACGACCGTCGTCGGGACCGCGCTGGGCTTGTTCTTCATGACAATGGCGGGTTACGTCCTGCAGCGCAAGGACTTCAAATACCGCAATTTCTTCGCATTCTTCATCTACTTCACGACTTTGTTCGGGGGCGGACTCGTGCCCTGGTACATCCTGATCACGAAGTATTTGAAGCTGGCGGACACGTATTACGCCCTGATCTTCCCAGGATTGATGACGCCCTTCCTGATCATTCTGATGAGAAGCTTCATGAAGTCGGTCATTCCAGACGAGGTTATCGAGTCGGCGAAGATCGACGGTGCGAACGATTTCAAGATCTACTATCGAATTGTGCTGCAGCTCGCGCTTCCGGGCATTGCGACAGTAGGGTTGTTTCTGGCGCTGCAGTATTGGAATGATTGGTTCAGCTCCTCGTTGTTCATTAACGATCAGAACAAGTTCCAGCTGCAATATTACCTGTACAATATTATCAACACCTCGGCGTTCCTGACGTCCTTCGGAGCCGGCGCGGGAATAACGCTATCGGAGGACGTGCCCAGCGAATCGATGAAGATGGCGATGTCCATCGTGGTGACGGGTCCGATTCTGCTGTTGTATCCGTTCGTGCAGCGCTATTTTGTCAAAGGATTGACCATTGGCGCGGTGAAGGGCTGATTCGGGTTAGCTCCGTGCGTGGGGCCCCGCGTACGGCTGACATAGAGCAAGTAAAGCGAAAAAAGGGAGGATTCACATGGGCATCAAGTCAATAAAAGGGTTAGGGTTGTTATTGACGCTTTCGTTATTTGCAGCGATTCTGGCGGCTTGTAGCGGAGGAGGCAAAGAAGAGCAAGCCTCGTCTTCGCCGTCGCCTTCGGCATCGGCCTCGCAGTCGAGTCCTGCAGCCTCGGAGACTCCGGCGGGGATCGATACCTCGAAGAAGGTCACGCTGCAATTTTACATGCTGGGGGATGCCCCCAAGGATCTGTCCAAGGTAGAGGCCGAGATCAACAAAATGGCCGAGGCCGAACTGAATGCGACGGTCAAATTCAACTATACGACATGGACGGACTGGGAGCAGAAGTATAAGCTGCTCTTGTCCACGGGTCAAGCCGTGGATTTGATCTTCACGGCCGAATGGACGCAGTACCAGTCTTACGCCAAGAAGGGGGCTTTCCAGCCGCTTGAAGAGCTGCTGCCGAAGGCGGCGCCGAAACTTCAGGAGTTCGTTCCGCAGGAGATGTGGGATGCGGTCAAGATCGACGGCCACATCTACACGGTTCCGGCGACTTATAAGGAGTATGTTACGAACGGCTTCGTCTGGCGGGAGGATCTGAGGGAGAAGTACAACCTGCCGAAGCCGGTCGATCTGGCGACATTCGAGCAATATCTTGACGGGATCAAGCAGAACGAGTCCGGCATCCAGCCGCTCGCCATCGGGGCGGACCTGCGCTCGGCGATGTCCGACACGTACCGCGAAATCGCGCACAGTCCTATAGGCGCTCCCGTGCCTTACGGAATCGGCATCAAATACGATACTCCGGGAGAGGTGTATTCCTACTGGGGCTCCGAGGAGCAGCTGGAGGACCTCCGAACCTACAGGCGCTGGGCGGAAAAAGGCTATATTTCCAAAAACGAGATGAACGAAAAGACGGTCAACCAAGACAAGCTGGCCACCGGCACGGCGGCTGCGATGCTGGGAGACAATCCGACGCGGTTCAACAGCACGCTCGGCAAGATGGTATCCACGCATCCCGACTGGAAGCTCAGCTATTATCCGTTCCCGCTTGCGAAGGGCTACGCTACGCCGGTTCACCCGATTCACAACGGCTTCGCCATTCCGGTCAGCAGCAAGAATCCCGAGCGCGCGCTGGCCTTCTATGAGAAGCTCGTCACCGACAAGCGTTATAATCTGCTGACGCAGTACGGCATCGAAGGCGTGAACTACACGGTCGAGAATGGCTACTATAAGATGCTCGGCGACAATAACTCCAACGGCTTCACGCGCGAGGCGATGAACGGCTGGGCCTGGAGAAACCCGGAGTATATGCTGTTCGAGCCGAGCTACGACGGCGTCAAAGCGATCTTCGACGAGCTGGACAAAATCGCCAAGCCGGACATCTATACGGGCTTCGCGGAGGACTATACGGCTTATCAGGCGGAGAGAGCCGCTCTGGAGCAAGTGGAAAAGCAGTATTTGTTCCCGCTGCTGGCCGGACAAGTGAAGGACGTCGAAGGCGGCGTGAAAACGTTCATGGAAAAGGCCAAGCAAGCCGGGCTTGAGAAGGTGCAGGAGGCCTACAAGCAACAATGGCTCACCTATCTGAAGGAAAAAGGAATTCAGTGATTCTCAAGCCCTGCGGCGAGGTCGTCGGATAAGGAAAGGGTTAAGGGAGATGCAGGCCAGGCCTGCATCTCCCTTTTTGCTTCGAATAGCTAACTAGTGAACCGGAGGAGCCATGAGGTTTGGCTGCGTCAGGCTCTGGCTTTGCGGAATTCGGAAGGCGTCACGCCGTAGGTCTTCTTGAACATGCGATGAAAGTAGGAGCTGTTCGTGTACCCGGTCAACTCGGCGATGTCGGCGATGGAGCGGTCGCTCTGAATGAGCAGCGCTTGGGCGTTGTTCATGCGAGTGCCGTTTATGGCGTCGACGATAGTAGTTAACGTGTGCTGACGATACAGCCGGCTGATATGGAAGGAGGACATTTTCAGCTCGTCGGAGATCAGGTTGAGACTTAGGTTAGGGTCATGATATCTCGTCTCGATCATCTGGTTGATTTTGCGAATCAGCTCATCCTGCTTGCCGCTGCGCTTGGATACCATTCTGCTTCTCCATTCGTCGAAAAAGTCGGAGAAGGCGGTCAGCGCATCTTCAAGCGTGATCGAGCTGTCGAAGGACAGGATGTCGGGTTCGGCGGCAAAGCCAAGCTGCATGGAGCCGTTCCTCTCGACCTCGGCAATCATCCGGGTTAACGTCATGCTCAGACGCGCGACGGCGGATTCGGCGGCCTGGATCGGGTAAGCGGCGGTTTCCGTCAAAATATCGCGGACAATATCCTTGGCTTCCTCTGATTTGCCCGCGTGAAGCGCGTCGAGCATGCGCTTCTCCTTGTCGGACGGGAAGGCGAAGACGCCCTGGACCGGCGGCAGCTTCTCCGTCTCGATAATCGCCTCTCGTCCGAGGAAGAAGCGTTGGCGGGAGGCTTCCTTGGCTTCGACGAAGAGCGAATGCAGTCGATACGGATCGTTCGAGACGGGCGTAATGGATAGCGTCAGGCCGATCTGCAGGTATTCCCGGCTTGCCCTTTGAATTTGCTTAAGCATTGGCTGCAGCCACTCGGAGCCGGCTTCGCCGGTTTCCATCGCGTTAAGCAGCAGAAGCAGGCCTTCCTCCTCCAGATCTACGGATTCCGTGTAATAGTATTTGGAGCAAATCTCCGATGCGATGTTAAGGATGGCGAACTTGTAGATGAGCAGATCCGGGCTGTGCTGCTCCTTCAGCTCGGGAAGCTGGTCGATCCGCAGATAGAGCAGCCGATAATCCTTGGTCATATCGAAGGAGATGCCCGTGCGCCGCAGCTTCTCCAGCTGAACCTGCGCATCGAAGGTTTGAACCTTCAGCAGCTTGCGCAGGGCGTTCTGCCGAACGGTATAGCTCGCATTGCGCTGCTCGGATTCGAGATCGTGGACGCGCTTGACGATTCTGTGTATCGGCACGTACATGACGCGGGAGAGCAGCCAGGAGAAAAACAGCCCGGCGATCAGAATGCCGAAGGCGATGCGAAGCGTCAGATTGCGAATCGCATAGGTTTTTTCGGTGAGGGTGCTGTAGGGCGTGATTCGAACATACTGCCAGGACAGCTTGTCGGGAGCGGTATAGGAGATGAACGATTTCGTGCCCTTAAAGTCCGCCAGAATGTAGCCATTGCTCTGATTCTTGATGGATTGCTCCAGCAGAAGCCGCTCCGGCTCCTCCCAGCTCTGCGGCTCCAGATTGTTCCCCGAGAACACCATGCCGCGGTCATCCACGATATAGGTGCTGCCGTGATTGCCGAAGGATTCCTCTTGAATCTGCCGATTTACCCAGGAGGCCGAGAGGTTTACGACCACCGCCGAATTAAGCTTGCGTTCCCTGCCGATAGCTTCGAAGCACAAATACGTGTATACGCCCGCGCTGCTGTCGTCGGCAGGGGAGGCTTTGTACATTCGCGGAATCGGGGTGAAGGGCTTGAACTCCTGGAAGCGATCCAGCACGTCGAGAATGTCGCGGTCGGCCAGCTCGCGTTCGGTGTAAATCCCGGCTTGACCGTTGTTCGATACGACATAGAAGCCGCTTGTCGGATTATAGACGTATATGGATTGGATGAAGGGCATGGACGCGAGATAGCTGTTGAGTTCGTTCATCGCGCCCTGAATGTCGAACGGATGGGGCTGGGTGTAATAGAGCAACTTGGCAACCGCGCTGTTTCGGTAGATCTGGAAGGATAACGCCTGCGCGCTTTCGGTCGTTCCCTCTACAGTCTGGCTCGTTTGGCGCAGATTGCTTAAGTTGGACTCGTAGACCTCCTTCTGCGTAATGCTCGTGTAGCTGAAGTAGTAAATGGAGGAAGACGCGATTAAGGTTAAGGTGATGCATAACGTCAATCCCAGCAGCAGTTTGACATACAGCGGCCCGTTTTTTCTGAATTTGCGCATCGCCATGAGATGAACTTCCTCTCTGTATGAAGTGAACAATTCAACAATGTGGATTAAGTATAACTCGCTCCTGCAAGCGGTTACAGTGGAAGGATTTCGGATATGTGAATTAAGCGGCGGTCGGGCAGTGAACAAAGCGGCGAAAGATGAATTTTTTTGTGAATCCGCCAACAAAGCCCGCCGTCCTTGCGCTCCGGCGCAGGAGAATGGCGTTCACAGACTGAGGAGCGCAATGTCCGCATTGTTCACAACGAACAAGACAAGAGTCGCTGGCGCCTTTTCCTCGACCGTTGGGCTTTGATATGATGGAAGGAAGAGGTTCTACAGGGAAGGGAGTGGGCGCCGATGCAGATCAGACAGCTTGGAGCGGGAGACTATGACGATAGAATGGCTCTGTCGCAGTTCGCCTTTCAGATGAGGCTGACGGAGGAGCAGCTGGAGCTAAGGAGAAAATCTTACCGGCCCGAGGAGGAATGGGGCGCGTTCGACGAGCGGGGAGAGCTATTGTCGGCTCTCTCGATTCTCCCGCTGGAAACGTGGCTGCAGGGGCGGCTGCTCAGGATGGGCGGCGTCGCAGGGGTCGCGACCTGGCCCGAAGCGAGAAGGCAGGGCTGCGTCAGCAAGCTGCTGCTGCATGCGCTGACTGTGATGAAGCGGGAAGGCCAGACGGTCAGCATGCTTCATCCGTTCTCCTTTGGCTTCTACAGGCGATATGGCTATGAGATGACCATCGAACGCAAGAAGTATACGATCGAGACGCGCCAGCTTCCTCCGCGCAAGGACACGCCCGGCTTCGTCAAGCGGATGGCGGAGCGGGATACCGCCGTGCTGGACGCCATTTATTCGGCATACGCCTCCCGGTATAACGGCAATATCTTACGAACGCCAAGCTGGTGGAACGAGAGGGTATTCAGGAAGGAGGGCATGTTCGCCGTCTATTATAGGGAGGACCGTACGCCTGAAGGTTACGTGTTCTATGAGATCGCGAACGGTCTGATGACCCTGCACGAGATGGCCTATGTCAGCGATACGGCTTACACGGCCCTGTGGACCTTCGTCGCTAACCATGATTCCATGATCAGCGAGGTAACCTGGATGGCGCCGGTCGACGATTCCTTACCTTTCCTGCTGCCCGACCCGCGGATCAGACAGGAGATTGTTCCCTATTTCATGACACGGATCGTGGATGCTCAAGCCTTCGTGAAGGAGTATGCCTGGGAGCCGGACGCAGAGAACCGGGAGAATGAAGAAACGGTTCTGCTGCGCCTGACCGACGAGCATGCGCCATGGAACGAGGGCGAATTCCGCTTGGTCTGGAGCGCGGCGGGAGAGGGGCGGCTGGAACGAATAGAGGCGGGAGAAGCGGCGAGCCGTGCGGCTGACGAAGACTTCATCTCTTGCGATATTCAAGGGCTTGCGGCGATGCTTGCCGGCGGCCGAAGGCCGACTTGGCTGGCGGCCGTCGGACGGATCGCCGGCCCCGGGGAACGCTTGAGGGTGCTGGAGAGGAGAATTCCGAATCGGACCGCTTACCTGGTCGATTTCTTCTGACTTGCAGGGGCGGCCTGTGGCAGGGAATGGGGAATAGAGCGAGGAAATCCCTAGGTTGTCAACCTGATGGGCGATGTGATAAAATAAAAATACTGTTTTCGTGACGGATTTGGGAGGTGTAAGCAATGGACGTCGTACTTAAAATTATCTTGGTGATTTTCTCGCTGGGACTGATTGCGGTCGTTCTGCTTCAACGCGGGAAGAGCGCAGGCTTGTCGGGTGCGATCTCCGGGGGCGCAGAGCAATTGTTCGGCAAGCAGAAGGCCCGCGGCATCGACCTGTTCCTGCAGCGTCTGACGATCGGATTGGCTGTAGGTTTCTTTATCCTTTCTTTGGTGGTCGCTTATTTCGTGAAGAACTAGTGCGAGCTGAGATTAGGCAGGGAGCGAGAGCTTCCTGCCTTTTTTTGACGAACTGGATTGGTTAAGTTTTCCGGGTCGTGAAATGACGCGCGTGGTGGAAGGCTCGTCCGATTGCCGAGGCTGCAATGTGTGTATACTATACGTAGGATGAGGTGATACGGATGCCGCTGTGCACGGAGCAGGAGTTGCTCGATTTCATGCGGGAAACCGCTTATAAACCAATGACTTACAAGGAACTGGAAAAGCATTTCGATATTCAGGACGCCGTGGAATTCAAGGAGTTCCTGCGGCTGCTGACCGAGATGGAGCAGGAAGGTAAAATTTTGTTGACCCGTTCGGATCGCTATGGCGTTCCGGAACGGATGAATTTGCTGCGCGGACGTATCCAGACTCACCCGAAGGGCTTCGCGTTCGTCATTCCGGAGGATAAGGAGCATCCCGATCTCTACATTCATACGAACGATATGAAAGGGACGATGAACGGCGATATCGTGCTGGCGCGGGTGTCCGCGCAGAACGATAACGGCAAGCTGGAGGGCGAGATCGTTCGGATCGTTAAGCGGGCGGTTACGCAGGTTGTCGGACTGTTCCACAATCACGACAGCTTCGGATTCGTGGAGCCGGACGATAAGCGGATTACGAAGGATATTTTTATCCGGAGCGAGAATTTCAAGGGAGCGGTGACGGGACAGAAGGTTGTGGCGAACATCCTTACCTACCCGGAGGGCCGTACGGCCGCAGAAGGCGAAATCATCGAAATTCTGGGGCACAAGGACGATCCCGGCGTCGACATTCTGAGCATCATTCGCAAGCACGGCCTGCCGGAGAGCTTTCCGGACGAGGTGATCGCCGAGGCGGAAGCCGCTCCGGACAGGATCACGGAGGAGGAGATCGTGCAGCAGGGGCGCAGGGATCTGCGCAACCGGACGATCGTGACCATCGACGGCGAAGACGCGAAGGATCTGGATGACGCGGTGAACGTGGAGAGGCTGCCCAACGGCAACCTGCTGCTCGGCGTTCACATCGCGGACGTCAGCTACTATGTGCGCGAGAAATCCAAGCTGGACGAGGAAGCCTACAATCGGGGCTGCAGCGTCTACCTGGTTGACCGCGTCATTCCGATGCTGCCGCATCGGCTGTCGAACGGAATCTGCTCGCTTAATCCGCAGGTCGACCGGCTGACGATGTCTTGCGAGATGGAGTTCGAACCGGTCACGATGAAGCGGGTTCGCTACGACGTGTTCACAAGCGTCATTAAGACGGTCGAGCGGATGACGTACACGAATGTTCGTAAAATTCTCAATGAAGAGGACGAGGAGATTACGGCGCGTTACGCGACGCTGGTGGATACGTTCAAGCTGATGAAGGAAATGGCTTTGGGGCTGCGTTCGATGCGGATGCGCCGGGGCGCAATCGATTTCGACTTCCAGGAGTCGAAGGTTATCGTCGACGCGCAGGGCAAGCCGACCGACATCGTGAAGCGCGAGCGCTCCATCGCCGAGCAGATTATTGAAGAGTTCATGCTGGCGGCCAACGAGACCGTCGCAGAGCATTTTCATTGGCTGAAGGTGCCGTTCCTGTACCGGATTCACGAGGAGCCGACCAACGAGAAGCTGCTGACGTTCATGCAGTTCGCGGGCAACTTCGGCTACGCGGTGCGGGGCAAGGGCAACACGGTGCACCCGCGCGCCCTTCAGACGCTGCTGGAGGAGATTCGGGGCACGAAGGAGGAGACGGTGCTCAGCACGATGATGCTGCGCTCGATGAAGCAAGCCAAGTACGAGGCCGAGAGCCTGGGCCACTTCGGGCTGGCTGCGGAATATTACACGCACTTCACCTCTCCGATTCGCCGTTACCCCGATCTCGTCATTCATCGCGTGATGCGCGAGGTGCTGGAGAACGGAGGCTCTCTTCCGGAGCATCGCTTCGAACCGCTTAATGGACGGATGCCGGATATTGCGCTTCAATCGTCCGAGCGGGAGCGCGTGGCCGTGGACGCGGAGCGGGACACGGAGAAGCTGAAGAAGGCCGAGTATATGCTGGACAAGATCGGCGAGGAGTTCACCGGCATCATCAGCGGCGTGACCAGCTTCGGCATGTTCATCGAGCTGGAGAATACGGTCGAGGGTCTCATCCGTCTCAGCGATCTGACGGACGATTACTATCATTTCCATGAACTGCACATGGCGCTGATCGGCGAGCGCACGTCGAAAATCTATCGCATCGGCGACGAGGTAGAGATTCGCGTGGCCCGGGTGAACATGAGCGACCATACGATCGACTTCGAGATGGTCAACATGAAGCCGCGCGGAGCCGGACGAGGGAGCTTCGTCGACGGGCGGGGCTCGATCGGCGGAAATGCGGGCAATGCGGCGCGCAAGCGCAAGAAGATGAACGCGGCGGGCCGTTTTGTCGGCATTGGCGGGGAAGAGCGCGGACGGGGCGGTCGCGGAGCCGGCGGTACGGGAAGGCGCGAAGAGCGTCGGGATCGCAAAGGCAAGGCGCAGGGCGACCGCGGGAACGCGGCGCAAGCTTCCGTGCCCGTTGAACTGGACGAGGGCTTCTACAGCAGCGTCGTCTCGGGCAACGGCAAGAAAAAGAAAAAAGCGAAGAAGAGAGGGGGAGACCAGATGAAAGCTTCGGCGGAGCAAGCTCCTCAAGCTCATCAGCAGAATCAAACGGCAACGCCTGCCGAGGAAACAGCGCGTGCGCGAGGGGAGTCTTCCAAGGAGGCGCCAAAGCGCAAACCAAGTCGTCCCAAGGGGGGCTCTGCGCCTTCGGAGGGAACAAAGGCAAGCTCAAGCGCGACCTTGGGCAGAAGACGGGGACCCGCAGTGGACATGTGGGGGCTGCCTCGCTCGGGCAATTACAAGACGATCGACGACGAAGCGGATGGCGGCAAGTCCTACGGCAAGCGCAAAGGCCGTGACGGCGGAGCCGGCAGCAGCAGCGTGCGGGGCGGTGGCGCCTCTCGCGGCGGAGCGAAGCGGGCCTCGAAGCCGCTCACGCAAGCCGAGGTGACCGTACCGAAGCCTGAGGGCAGCAGTCAGAAGCCGCGCAGGCGCAGGAAAAAGAAAGAGCAGCCGAAAGAACAGCCATAACCTTGCAGAGCCTTCCGGAGATGGATGCCGGAAGGCTTTTTTGCGCGGATTCCCCTTTTGCGGCGGCGGCCGTATGCTATTCTAAATCGCTCTTCAGCTTAAGGCGCGAATGTCGGGTCGTTCACCATAGAAGATAGGTTAACCCGCGAATCAGCATTGGACTTTTGGAGCGACCTCTTATAGGATATTATTTAGTGTGAATGGACATGTCGGGGAGGCTGCAAATCAATGAAACCCTATTATCATGTGCTCGGAGCGAAGCAATTCGAGAAGAGCGAGCTGGAGCGTCTGTTCGATGCGGCTCTAGAGATGGAAAAGGTCGTCGCCAAAGGCGGCGATCGACGGCACGAGGGACGGATCATGACGACGCTGTTCTTCGAGGCCAGCACGCGGACGCGCTTGTCGTTCGAATCGGCGATGCATCGGCTGGGCGGCGGCGTAATCGGAACGGAGAACGCCGCTCAATTCTCCTCGGCGATCAAGGGAGAGACTCTGGAGGACACGATTCGTATCGTGAGCGGCTACAGCGATATTATCGTCATGCGGCATACGGACATCGGTGCGGCCAAACGCGCGGCGAAGGTCGCATCGATCCCGGTAATTAACGCGGGCGACGGCGCGGGCGAGCATCCGACCCAGGCGCTGCTCGACGCTTATACGATCCGCAAGGAGTTCGGCAAGATCGACGGTCTTCAGATCGCGATGGTCGGCGACTTGGCCTATGGCCGGACGGTTCATTCTCTCAGCTATATTTTGGCGAATTATCAGGACGTTATGGTGCACTATATCTCTCCGGACAACGTACGGATTCCCGATAATGTGAAGAAATACATGGACGAGAAGGGCATCCGCTATGCGGAGACGAACGATCTGGATTCGGTGGCGGGCTCGATTGACGTTCTGTACCAGACGCGGATTCAGAAGGAACGTTTCCCGTCGGTGGAGGAGTACGAGAAGGCTTCCGGCCAATACATCGTCGACGCCGAGCTGATGTCCCGGATGAGCAAGCACGCGATCGTGCTGCATCCGCTTCCTCGCGCAGGCGAGATTGCGGAGGAGGTCGACGAGGATCCTCGCGCGGCGTACTTCCGTCAAGCCGTCAACGGCTTGTACATTCGCATGGCGCTTATCGACAAATGCATCGTGGAGTCGAAAGCGAATTAGGCTGCTATAGCATAGAAAACGGGGCAACGACGGATGAGAGCATTCGTCGTTGTTTTTTTTGTGTCCAGGCTGCGTCAGGCCGCTGCGATAATTCTTCTAAAAGAGCTCATTGAGGGGCACGGGTACGGCGGTCTTTTTTAACCATCGAGTCGGTCATGGGCTCGGGCTTGAGATGCATGAGGAGCCTTCCATTCATGGCGGCTGCGCGACTCTCGTCGCTCCCGGCCATTCCTTTACGATAGAGCCGGGCATATACATTCCCGGGCTAGGCGGCGTCAGAATCGAGGATAATCTCTACGTGGAGCCTGATGGCAGGGTAAGGGTGCTGTCGAAGCTGTCGAAAGCGTTGCAGCGACTATAAAATAGAACCGATCATCTCGACTGCCCGTTGCCCGAAGCTCAGTTCACGCGCTGATGTTGTAGGAGCTACGGGCAGCGTGCTATAATGTAATTCCGGTGATTGCGGGCATCCTATAGAAACGTGGTGAAGGAAAGTGGGCAAGAAGAGCCAGTATGACAAACCTTTGGCGCAGAACAAGAAGGCTTCCCATGATTACTTCATTGAGGATACCTACGAAGCCGGAATGGTGCTTACAGGCACGGAAATCAAATCGCTGCGCACCGGACGCGCGAATCTCAACGACTCGTTCGCGACGATCCGCAACGGTGAGATTTTTCTGCACAATATGCATATCAGTCCCTTCGAGCAGGGCAATCGTCACAATCCGACGGACCCGACCCGGGCTCGCAAGCTTCTGTTGCACAAGGAGCAGATTCACAAGCTTCTCGGCCTGACCAAGCGCGACGGCTACACGATTGTACCTCTTCGCGTGTACGTCAAGAACGGTTACGCCAAGTGTCTGATCGGCTTCGGTAAGGGGAAAAAGCTTTACGACAAGCGCGAATCCGATGCTAAGCGGGACGCTCAGCGGGATATCCAGCGTATCCTTCGGGAGAAGCAGAAGGCTTGATTGGCCCCTTGCGCATAATGTGCCAGCTCTGGCAGCAACAATTCGAGTAAGGGCAAGCCATACGTGTTATAATAAGTTTTGCAATACAGCTTGATCTTAGTCATCCTTGACGGGATGACCTCCTGGACTCCAAGCGCTCAGGCGCTCGGCGACCCAGAATTTCGGGGGCGTTTATGGATTCGACGGGGACAGGACGAGCGTGGGTAGCGGGTAGTAGGGCTGCGTCTGCTTCACTAACGCGGAAGCCATTTAAACGGCAAAGCTAAACAACCAACTCTGGCTCTGGCCGCCTAATAACGGTCACCAGGCTCTTACCTTCCATCGCCCATGTGGCGGGCTAAGGGCTCAACTTTAGTGGGATACGCTGTCTCATCTCCGCCTGGGGTGAGCTGAAGAAGACAATCAGGCTGACCCGAAGAGAATCCGGTGACAGGGAGTCTCTAGGGTGACATCAAATCTGTCACTACACCCGTAGAAGCACATGTGGCGTTGTCTTCGGACAGGGGTTCGACTCCCCTCGCCTCCACCATAAAAACTCTGACCGCACGAGGTCAGAGTTTTTTTGTGGAAAGAAACGGGGGAGTCGGCCCAGTCCGAAGGAGGGCATTGGGGTTCGATCGCGCGGAAGACTGCGGAGCAGTCTGAGCACGCAATTCAATTCTACCGCTAAGATTGTCATCGTCGATT
>NZ_JBHSED010000017.1:0-72737 GCF_042651945.1 Cohnella boryungensis
TAAAAAATGCGACTCTATTCCCATAACTGGAATAGATGTCGCATTTTTTATACTCATAGCTAAGTCTTACTAGAAAATCGTAAGTTCTTCAGTGGCCTCCTCGAAAGCAGGGTCTTCTTCTTTGTTCTGTCAGGCGCGCGATTGATACGCTCGCAAGCCCAGCGCGATCGAGCCGCACAGGCCGGCATTGTCGCCAAGGCCCGGCGGCACAATGTAATCGTCGATGCCGCCGGCTTCAAGCGCGGCAGAAGCGACGTAGCCTTTCAATCCGGACATCACCTGCTCCCGAACAAGCGGGAACAATTGCCGCTGATGCATCACGCCTCCGCCCAGAATAATTTTCTTGGGCGACAGCAGCAGTATGGCACTCGCAAGCGCCTGCCCGATGTAGTACGCCTCCATCTCCCATGCCGGATGATCGACCGGCAGCTCGCTGCCCTTGACCTTCCATCTGGCCTCGATCGCAGGCCCGGCAGCCATGCCTTCGAGGCAGTCGCCGTGATACGGACATTTGCCCTCGTATGTGTCCTCGGGATGACGGCGAGTCAGCACATGCCCGCCCTCGGGATGAACGAGCCCGTGAACCATGCGGCCTTCAGCATAGACGCCTACGCCTACGCCCGTGCCGATCGTATAATAGAGGCAGCTGTCGAGTCCCTTTGCCGCGCCCCATGTCGCCTCTCCGAGAGCCGCCGCGTTCACGTCCGTATCCCAGCCGATGGGAATGTTCAACGCCTTTTTCAGTTCAGGCAGCACCGGATAGTTCGACCATCCCGGCTTCGGCGTCGTGGTGACGTATCCGTATTGCGCGCTTGAGGGGTTCAGATTGATTGGACCGAAGGAACCGATTCCCAAGGCATCGATCCCTTTGTCCTTGAAGTAGTCCACCACCTGCGCGAGCGTCTTCTCCGGATATTCCGTCGGAAAGCTAATCCGATCCAGCGCTTCGCCTTCTTCATTGCCTATACCGCATACGAACTTCGTGCCGCCTGCCTCGACTGCTCCGATAAGCACGCCGATCCCCCGCTTCCGTCCCGTTAGTGTGAGTCGCTTATGTTATAGAAGTCTACGAGCCGCGCCGCAACTTCCTCTTTGGCATTGTCTACGACAACCTGCCGCTGCGGCTTATCGAACAGCTCGGAAATCCTCTCCGGGAACTTCTGCTCGATGCCGATGAGCCGAATGGCCTCGTCGAATTTCGCCGGATGAGCCGTCGCCAGCGACACGAACGCGCCGCCATCGCGCGCGCCCGCCCGGTCATAGGCCGCCACGCCGCAAGCCGAGTGAGGATCAAGCAAATACCCGTGCTCTGCCTCGTACTTGCGAATAGTCTCCAAGCATTCTTCATTGCTCACGCTGTATGCCGACAGATCCGCTTGAATACGGGCAGTCTCTTCCGCCGTGAACGTAAGCTGTCCCTCCGCCTTGAAGCGTTCCATGCGGGCGGACACCTCCGCCGCATCCTCTCCGCAGAAATAGTATAAGTAACGCTCGAAGTTGCTGGCGATCTGAATGTCCATGGATGGACTGTGCGTAGTACGGAAGCCTTCCGGCTTGTACACGCCTTCGCGAATAAAGCGTTCCAAAATATTGTTCTCGTTCGTCGCGAGCAGCAGCTGCTTGATCGGAACGCCCATTTTCTTGGCCAGATAGCCCGAGAAAATATTGCCGAAGTTCCCTGTCGGCACGCTGACATTAATGCCGCCTGCACGCTCTTCTTCCGAAAGCTGTGTGTAGGCGTAGAAATAATAGACCGACTGGGCCAATATGCGCGCGAAGTTAATGGAGTTAATCGCACGCAGATGATACTTCGATTTGAACGGAAGATCGGCGAACAGCTCTTTGATAATCTGCTGGCAGTCGTCGAAATTGCCGTTCACCGACAGGTTGAGCACATTGTCGTCCTGCACCGTTGTCATTTGCAGCTCCTGCACCCGACTGACCTTGCCGTTAGGATGCAAAATGCAAATCTGGATGCCTTCCTTGCCGCGAACGCTGCTGATGGCCGATGCGCCCGTATCCCCGGAGGTTGCGCCCAGAATGTTGATGACCTCGTTCCGTTTCTTGGCGACATAGGCATACAGATTGCCCATAAGCTGAAGAGCTACGTCCTTGAACGCGAACGTCGGGCCGTGGAACAGCTCCATCACGCTCAGCGAGCCGTTGATCCGCTTAAGCGGCAGCACGTCGGAGCTTGCAAATCCGGCATAGCTGTCCTCGATCAGCTTGCGAAGGTCGGCCTCCGGAATCTCATCGTTCGTATAGTAGGAAAATACCTTCATCATGATCTCCTGGAACGACAAGCCGGACCAGGCGCGCAGCTCCTGTTCTCCGATGGTCGGAATCCGTTCGGGAACGATCAGGCCGCCGTCCTCCGCCAGCCCCATCAGGAACATATCGATAAAGCCAATCGGGGCGACTTTCCCTCTTGTGCTTATATATTTCATAATCGCGTTTCTCTCCTTGGCGCAAAATATTCTGGTCAACCTCTTCATCCATTGTGGACGAAAGCGACCATAATTTCAATAACCGCTTGCCGTTTATTCGCAGACAAGCACGCTCCGGACGAATTTCCCTTTGTTCACCGTGCAGCGATCCGTAATGACGAATCCGGCTTCCCGGACAACCTCTCCCAGCTCCTCCAGCGTTACAATGACGACCTTCCGCGCGAACCGGCGAGCGCTTCGAAGCATCTCCAGCTTTTCCTCCTCCGGGAGCACGGAGCAAAGGTTGTAAGGCATATCCAGAATCGCGGCATCGTAGGTTTCCCGTATATCCCTCATGTCTCCAAGCGTCACTGCTGCGGCAGAGCCATAGCCGAAGTGGGCTAGATTTTCCCTCGCTCCGATTGCCGCCAGCGGGTTCAGCTCTCTCCCTTCGATCCCGATGCCCATCGACGCCGCCTCCAGCAGCACGGTCCCGATCCCGCAGCACGGATCGATGACCCGCATTCCGGGAATGCTCGGAGCCGCGATATTGACCACCGCCCGGGCCACCCGGACACTTAATGCCGTTGAATAATTTCTCGGCTTGTCCTTATGCTTAAGCCAGGCAGCCTCGCTGCGGACAAGCTCGCCAAGCAGCCAGCGCCCCGACATTCTCACAAAGCCGAATTCCCTTTGAGGAATCCGCATCTCCGCTCTCCCGCGAAAACGGCCGCCGATCTCGCGTTCCATCTCCCGCTTCCGTTCATAATCGAACTTGCCGGCCTCCGCCGGATCGTCGTTATCCAGCGCCTGCACCTTAAAGGTCGCGCCGTCCAGACGAATCTCCCCGACCTGCTCCGCAATGTCCTCCAAGCGCTTTCCTTCGAGCAGTACGTCGAGTCGCAGCTTCATGAACGGGCTGCGCCCCGGATGAACCCTGGCGCCGCTTCTAACCAAATTATAGGAGCAATCCTTCCCCAGCAGCGCACGCAGCTCCAGCATGCGCAAGCCGCGTTCCTCCTCGCTGGAAGCTGTCGCATAGACGTAATCGTTCAACGATATTCCTTCCCCCGTTCGCCCAAGTCTCGCCATTGTACTATGAAACCTTCCAAGACAACAAAAAAAGAGACAATCACGCCATATTTCGGATTAGAAAGTCCTTGGGGAATGCTCTACGATAAAGGGAGGAAGCCGTTCAGTCCGCTTGAGCCTCCTGCACGGCTTGACCATCCTCTACCAAGGCAGGTTATGCGCATATGTCTTATCTTTCCTTAAGCACCTGGAGCTTGCACCGTTTGCTCGGGCCCCTCCGATGGACAATCTGGGACGCCGAGCGCAGACAACATCTCACGCGCGAAGAGGAGCAGCCTCTGGTTCATACGCTGCTGGAGCTTCCCGCCGAAGCCGCGCGCCGGGGATATCGGGCCATTGAGGTATGTCATTTTCATTTTCCGGCTACGGATGAAGATTACTTGAGAGAGCTGGGGCGATCCTTCGAGGCCGCCGGAGTTGCCTTCGATACTCTGCTGCTGGATTACGGCGATCTGACCGCGGGCGACGAGCATCGCAGACAAGCCGATATCCGATTGCTCCGCGAATGGATCGGTATAGCGGCCCTGAGCGGCGCCCGGCAAATCCGCCTGATCGCAGGAGAGGCCTCGCCGGACGACGATCGGGCGCTTCGCGATTCCGCCGAGGCGTTGGTCGAGCTTTCCGCGTATGCCGCTTCGCTTGGCGTCGCCGTCGTGACCGAGAACTTCAAGACGTTGACCGCGACAGGGGAAGGCTGCCTCAAGCTGCTGGACTACGCTGCGGGAAGCATCAGGATGATCACCGACTTCGGCAATTTTCGCGGTGAAGCCAAATACAGCGAGATCGCAGCCACGACGCCCTACAGCGTCTCCATCCATGCCAAACCCTCTTACGACGAACACGGCTGGCCGGACGAGACGGAATTCAAGCGCTGCCTAGAAGCCGTCCGCTCGACCGGTTACAACGGAGCCTACGTTCTTATCTATGACGGTCCCGGCGACATGTGGGAAGGACTTGAACGGGTAAAACGGCTCGTCCAGCCTTCCATAGAATAAACGAAAGCCCGTGCCCGGCAATTGCCGGGCACGGGCTTTCGTTGCTACTTAACCACGATTTTAAAAGCGACCGTCTGCTCCGGATAGGATTGCAGCGTCATACCGGAAGTCCAAGCCTCCGCCTGCTTGCCCACGAGGTCGTCTTCAAGCACGTCCGTAGGCTCTTCCCCGGCGGCATACAGCCGGCCATCCGGGCTCAGCCCTACCCAGTGAGCCAGAGGATTGTCCGTATTCCCGTTCTTCTTCTTTTCGCTTACGATCAGAATCCGGTTCGTCTCCCTGTCCACCCCTTCGATTTTCCCCGTCACTTGCGGACTCCCGGAGCAGCACTCCCTTACGCCGATCCTCACCGGGAACGACCCGCCGGCCAGCTCGTATAGGTTGTCCTCGAACGCGCGAAGCTCCTCCTTCGTCGGAATGCGTTCGACCTCTCCGAAGCTGCGAACTTCGATCTGTATTTCATTCTCGTGAACCGCACTCAGCAGCAGCTCAAGGGAATGCTTCTCTCGCAGTTCCTCCCAGCGGCCGCTAATGATATCCTGTATCGCGTGCAGCCCTTCGACCGCAGAGGGCGAAGCCCCTGAAGCTTCCGAAGGCTTTATAGACGCGACAGCAGCCGGGGACGGCGAAGTCGCCGAACCCCCGCCCTCTCCTGCCCGGCGTTCATCCGAGGAGGCGGCGCAGCCGCTCAGCACCGCCGCCAGAAGCGCAAGCACCCAAATTCTCATAAGCCCTCCGTGATCCTCCATATTTGCCTACTTAAACGGAGAATTCAGCGGAAAGGTTGCATGCCGAAGGAGGATCGCTGCCGGATAGGCAAATCCCCGTTGTCCTTCCGGGACACTGCGGAAGTGCAATCCATACGAGGAGCTTCACGATAGTCTCGCGCGCGAATCGGCTATTTCAACAAGGTAATCATCTGCACGACCTGCCGGCCGTCCCCGCTCAGCTTGGCCTCCCGGCTTCGAAGCTGCGAGGAGCCGTCCCCGTCCAGGAATACACCATTAACCAGCTTGCCGTCTCCGATGTTGCCGACGATGGCTTCCCGAAATGCCGCCAGCGTCCCTTTCGTCGCGCTGACGACCAGATACAGGTTGCCTTCGCCGTCGTACACGGCCGCAGATCGCAGACAATCCTGATCGGCAAGCGGAGCCGCCTCCGCCGCAGCCTGCTCCGCCCACGTCTCTCCCCGATCCAGGCTCATGCTGATACCCCCCTGCGCCCAGAAGCGCGAACGATCGGTCACCTCGATTTCGGTCGCCCGACGCACGACCTGTACGCTGAATCGCCCCAACGCGCCGTCCCATACAAGCGTTCCCCGGGCATATTTGGCATTGGCCGCGCCGCTGCCGTATTGCCCGGGCTGCCCATTCACGGGGACGTCGTTGACGACAGCAATGCTGAGCAGCGCCGCTTGGTAGAAAAAGCCGCCGTTGATGCCGTAATAGGGCGCGGCGGCTACATTATTGTGCACGATCGCCAGTCCGATGTTAGACGGATGCGCGCGCAGGTAATGCAGCTCCATGCCATTATCCGCCACAACCGTGCCGTAAGCGTAATCGCGCGGCATATCCGCTTCCTCATCGGAGCCTCCCCCGAACCCGCGAGCGAGGAATACAATTCCCAGAATAAGCACGAGCAGCGCCGCAGCCGCAATACCCGCGATTCCGAGTCTCCTCTTCGTTATCATTTTCGTGTTCGTCTGCACCCTGTAATCCCTCTTCCGTTCCCCAAGCCCCATGCCTCGATTTACGAGAAAGGAACGACTCTATCATATCGTCTGTCCGATAGAGTTTCCACAAGCGCAGCGGCTCTTCCTTCTCTACGAACACGCGCCAAAGGAGATATAATAACGACCTGCCGATTCGAGTATCCCAATCCGCATATCGCAATTAAAAAGCCGGACCTCCGTCAAGGTCCGGCGTCTTATCGGCAAATGCCGTCAAGCCTCCAGGAAAAACCGGATCGTCTTATCCGTAGAGCCCGGCAGATGCTCATGCCCGAAATCGGGATAGATGACCAACCGCTTGTTCGCCGTCATCTTGTTGTAGGCCGCAAACTGGGTCGACGGCGGGCAGATGGTATCCATGAGGCCGACGAACATTAATACATCGCCGCGAATTCGATGGGACAGATGCTGCAAGTCGATGTAGCCGAGCTTCGTAAAAATATCGTCCTCGCGCTCATGCAGCGGATCGAAATGGCGGAAATACGTTCGCAGCTCCTGATACGCGTCCTTCGCCAAGTCCATCTGCCAGGTGCGCTTATAGTCGCTCAGGAAAGGGAATACCGGAGCTACCTTCCGGATTCTCGGCTCCAACGCCGCGCAAGCAATCGCGAGCGCGCCTCCCTGGGAGCCTCCGGCCGCATACACCCGCTTCTCGTCTACCTCGGGCAAGCCCATCGCAATGCCGGCCAGCTGGGCCGTATCCAGGAAGATGTGGCGGAACAGCAGATTATCCTCGTGATCGTTCAGCCCCCGAATAATATGCCCTTGGTGCGTATTGCCTTTCACGCCGCCCGTATCCTCGGAGGAGCCGCCTTGGCCGCGGCAATCCATCGCCAGCACGGAGAAGCCGAGCGAAGCATATGCCAGCTTGTCGGCCCAATCTCCCGCATTTCCGGTATAGCCGTGAAACAGCACCACCGCGGGATGCGGTTCGGCAGCCTGGCGTGGGCGTACGTATTTGGCATGAATGCGCGCCCCGCGCACGCCTGTAAAATAAAGATCGAAGCATTCGGCCGCCGGAGTCTGGAACTCGCTCGGAACGAGCTCCACCTGCGGATCGACGGCGCGCATCTCTTCGAGCGCCCGCTTCCAGTACGCGTCGAAATCGGCCGGACGCGGATTGATTCCCTGATACTCTCTTAACTGCTCCAGCGGCATATCAACTAACGGCATTAACGAACATTCCTTTCGATGACTGGGATCACATCAATTGCCTTGACGTCTTCCCACATCGTACCACAATGCCTGTCGGCCGCCACCCTAATTTTTCCCCATCACGCCCATAGAGAACGGCCCTGTCCAGCCTGCCAATAAGCCTGCCGACGGGGCGGTTCTCTCGCAGATATAGCGATTCTCTTTGAACTACTGCATAAGAATCGTAATTTTATCTTCCTTCCGTACCCAATCCACCTTCGCGCCAAGAGACTCGCTGATCAGCCGCAGAGGCAGGTAGGAAGCTCCGCCTACGCTGCTGAACGTGCTATTCGCCGTCTGAACGCCGTTGATTTCCGTTGTCCCCGTGCGATAGTTCACGATAATCGTCAGGGCCGGCTTGTCGTCCTCGGCCGTCCGGGTAATGGTCGCTATCTTGTCTGCATTGTTCCAGGAGATGGTTGCGCCCAGTCGCTCGAAGATGGAACGCAGCGGAACGAAGGCTTGATTCCGGCGAACGACAACGCCGTTCGCCAGAGCGACAGGCTCTCCATTAAGCTGGATGGAGATCGGCTTCTGCACGGGAACCGGGGTTTGATGCATAAACTCCTTGTCGCCGTAGCCGAGCTGATGATTTTTGTTGACTCCCCAGCCCCACAGGGCTCCGTCCTTCTTCTGCCAAATCACATATCGGTTCTCGGCTTTAATCTCCGCTACCTCGGAATCCAGCAGCTTGAATACCGGGTCGGCAGGCATGCGCTCCCGTTCGACCGAAGCCTCGTATACTTTGCCTTCTTCCGTCCATACAATCAGGGAGCGTTCGACGAGATAGGCGTCCTTCACGTTGCCGATGGTCGTCAGCAAGATCGGGGCATCTGGCCAATACGACATCGTACCGTCGGAAAAACCCGTAATCGTCGGTCCGTAGAACCATAGCCTGGCTTGGGCATCGATGGCGAGACCGGCTTTGCTCTTGCGAATGTCCTTCAAGCCCACCACTCGGGTCGCCGTCAAGGCTCCGCCCGCCTCTTGCTCGTCCGTAAGCAGCGTTGGCCAGGTCCACACCGTGCCGTCCTTCTTCAAGGCTAGACTGCTCCCCAACGACACGACATCCTCCAGACCTTGAATGGGCTGGAAGGAAGACAGCGTCCGGACGTTCTTCCACACCGTTCCGTCGCTCCTGAGGAATGTCCACGTCCAATCCCCGCGCTTCTGGATATTTTCATAATTCTCGTAATATGGACGGATATCGATCACGCCGTCTATTCCGTTCAACAGAGCGATTTCGTTGAAATCGAGCAAGCCTTCGTTGGAAGGGATGCGGTATACCGTGCCGTTACCGAGCAGAACAAGCGTATCCTGCCAGGTCGGGTATACGTCGACGATATCGCGCAATTCCCGAACCGGATGCACCTGGACGTTCACGGTAGAGAGGGAGGCTCTCTCCCATCTCCAGACGGAGAGGTCCTTTTTCATGAAGAGGCCGCCGGGGAACGTTCGCTCCACCTCCGACAGCGCCGGAAGCTGCGTAGGGACCGCATGCGCGCCGCCCCATATCCAATAGGTTCCGTCCTTTTTCACCAGAGAGCCGGTGTCGAATGATTTAATCGTGGTGCTCTCGGCGATTTTCTCTGATTGGGCTGCCGCCAAGGAGGATACGCCAGTACACAAGAGAATAGCAAGAGCAGCGCTTAGAATCGTTTTTCTCATTTCCTCGGATCGCCCCTATCGAACGTCTTTACACGGATTTCACAATTTAGCAAAACGTGCTAATCGATTAAACGACAATCGGGAATACAAAGTTGCTCGCGGATATTCTTGCATGTCAGCCGAAAGCCAGCCTGACCCCTTACAAAATCGGAGACATGAGCCGGGATACCGACTCCTTGATCCGGATCCATCGGGAACGCTGTCGGTAACGCTCCAGCGTCAGGAGGTCCGACACCCTGACATCCTCTTCGAAGGCCTCCGTCAGTTGCCGCGCAATGTCCGAATCATAGACGAACGCATTGACCTCGAAATTCAGCTTAAAGCTTCTCACATCCATATTAGCCGTGCCGATGGAGGCGATCTCGTCGTCTATAACGATCGTCTTGGCATGAATGAAGCCGTTTCGGTAGAGATAGACCGTCACTCCCGACTTGAGCAGCTCCCCGATATGGGACAGCGTCGCCCAGTAAATAAACGGATGATCGGGCTTGTCCGGAATCATCAGGTTCACCTGCACGCCAGACAAAGCGGCAATTCTCAGCGCGTCCATGAATCCGACATCCGGCACGAAATAAGGGGTTTGAATAACGATGGATCTCTTGGCCGACGAGATCATTTTCACATATCCGTTCTTAATATATTCCAGCTTGGATTCAGGACCGCTGGCCACGATCTGGATTCCGGCTCCTCCTGCCGCATCGGATGCCGGAAAGAGGCTGGGATGATAGCGAATATGCAGCCGCGAGGCTTGATTCCAGTCCAGAATGAAGCGCGTCTGCATCGCCCGGACGGCGTCCCCTCTCACCCTCATATGAGTGTCTCGCCAGTAGCCGAATTTGGGGTCCAGACCCAGATACTCGTCTCCGACATTAAATCCGCCCACATATCCGACCTCGCCGTCGATGATGACCAGCTTGCGGTGATTCCGGTAATTCAACCGCAGATTCACCAGCCGGAACCGCGAGGGGAAGAACGCCGCAGCCTCGCCGCCCGCTTCGCGCAGCTCCTTCAAGGCTCGCTTGCTCAGCCTTCTGGAGCCCAGCTCGTCATACAGCAAGCGCACGCTGACTCCGCTGCGCGCCTTCTCCGCCAGAGCCCGGAGCAGTCTGCCGCCCAAATCGTCGTTCTGAATAATGTAATACTGGATGTGAATATGGTCTCGCGCCTGCTCGATGTCCCGAAAGAGACGTTCAAACTTCCGCTCCCCGTCCATCAGCAGCTCGACCTCGTTATTCTCCGTATAGACAGCCTGCTTCGCGTTCAGATGCATCACGAGCAGCTCCCTGTGCGCCGCAGCCGCCGGATTGCCTATCTGCTCCGAATCCGATCTTAACCGGGCCAATTGATCCCGCGCCGCTTCCATAGTCCCGATCCGGTCGATATCCTCCCACTGAAAGAGACGGGTTCCCCGGTAATTCTGGGCGAATAGCAAGTAGAGGATAAAGCCTAGCAAAGGAATAAAATAAAGCACGAGCAGCCACGCCCATGTGGAGCCTGCGTCCCTTCGCTCCCGAAAAATAACGACCGTTGCAAGTACGATATTCAAGATCAGAACAAGGCTAAGAAACGGGGAAATTACATTCATGCTGCGCACCTCCGGCATCCGTTCGCGTATAAAACATCTCTACATGATCTTAACAGGGGCGCCCCCGGGATGCCAGAGCCTGCGGTTCCCTGCGCCTAGCAGCCTAATTGGGAGACAACTGTTTCTTTTTTGAAGTTTCAAGTGTCTAAATGATATAGTAAGGGAAATAAAAGAAGGAATGGGGGGAAACTTGATGATCTTTCAGCGCAAGGAGACGTTCCGGGACTACGTGCGGCTATATCCGGTCACGACCGCTATTCTGGCGATCAACCTGATCGTTTTTCTGATCGACTATGTGTTCCTGGACCAGAGATGGACCTATGAAGGCATGTTCTATCAAGAGCCGGTATTCGACCGCTACGGCTTCATGGAGCCCTGGAGATACGTAACCTCCATTGCGCTGCACGCCGGTTGGGAGCATCTGCTCTTCAACTGCTTCTCTATCCTGGTGTTCGCTCCGCCGCTGGAACGGGCGCTGGGCCATTTCCGCTACTTCAGCTACTACGTCATGGCTGGCATTGGCGGCAATTTCTTAAGCGCCTTCGTGTACGCGGGATCGGAGCACGCTTCCGTGGGCGCCTCAGGCGCGATCTACGGCTTATTCGGCGCTTATCTGTACGTGGCCTTGTTCCGTCGAAGCGTTCTGGATGAAGCTACGCTCAAGACGATCTACATCACATTGGGATTCGGCCTGATTTATTCGCTGCTTATGCCGAGAGTGAATATCTGGGCCCATATCGGCGGCGCGATTACCGGCTTTGCGTTAATGGCACTCTTCATTACATTAAGAAGCGGAGCGCATCGGCGGAAACAAGGGAAAATGTGAAGATTCCGTAGCAACTTGTCCAAAATCGGTTATTGTCGTTGGATCACTAGTCATATTATGTTAAAATGCAATGGGTTCTTGTTGGTGAAGTTGTCATGCCCGGGCAGGATAACGACAAATGGAGAGGTACTGCATCATGAATACGATAGGTAACCCCTTACGATTCTTCAAAGTTACTGGAGAGCTCTGCAAGGATAAGTATGATTTCAAGGCGGTCCCCTGGAGATTACTTCATGAAACGCAACGCTACTACGAAATTAAGCCGGAGAACGGATCCGTAAAAAGAATCTACAAGGAAAAGCTGAACACGACCGTGATTGAAACCAAGCAATATTGCAACGGCACGCTTTCCTGCTCGGCCTTCTGTACGGAGGATCGCATCGAGGACTTGCGGCAAGCGATTCTGGAGCATCTGCACCAAAGCGTGGAATCGTATATCGAGGATCTTCAGCTCAATCAGTTGGCCCTGAAACGTCACATATCAAGCTTCTAGCGTCAACGACCCCCGCTCTGCGAGGGGTCGTTTTTTATCCGCCGTTGCGAAGCTGGCAAGCATTCGGAACGCGAATCGGCTAAAATGAAAAAAAAAGGAGGTATCGCTGATGGAAATCGTCTACCACGGACATTCTTGCGTGCAACTGATTACAGAAGGCAAATCGCTGCTCTTCGATCCTTTCTTGCGGGGCAATCCTCTGGCAACCGCGAAGCCGGAGGACATTCGCGCGGACTATATCCTGCTCACCCACGCCCACACCGATCATATTCTGGATGCGGAGCCGATCGCGCGGGCCAACGATGCAACGGTCGTCGCCACCTTCGAGCTGGCTATGTACCTGTCGACGCGCAAGCAGCTTAGAACGATTGACATGAACATCGGCGGCACGGTCGATCTCGGCTTTGCCAGAGCCAAGATGATTCAAGCCTTCCATAGCTCGGGCATTTTTCTGGAGGAAGGCGAGATCATCTATGGCGGAATGCCGGCCGGCTTCATTGTGCAGACGGAAGGATTAACGCTGCTTCATGCCGGAGATACGGCGCTGTTCTCGGATATGCGGATGATTGGAGAACGTCATCCGATCGATATCGCTTTCCTGCCGATCGGCGACCACTACACCATGGGACCGGACGACGCGCTGCAAGCGGCTCAGTGGTTCGGCGCCAAGCTTGTCATTCCGGTTCACTACAATTCGTTCCCGGCCATCCGCCAGGACTCCGAAGCCTTCGTGCGTCGTCTCGAAGCGCAGAATCAGCTCGGACGGGCGCTCGCTCCGGGTGAGAGGCTGGAGATAACGGCCGAGAGCTTGAAGAGCTTGCTGGTCAAGAACGATAGCTAACCTGAATAAGGAGCAGCGGCTGGATCGCAGGGAAAGCTTCCCCGATCCGGCCTCCGCTCCTTCATCGATTGGCTTCGCCGACGCTCTCGCTTGTCAGTTGTCGGCATGGGCCGACCCGAACGCTTCCCTATAGCGGGTAGGCGTCATGCCCTCCTGCTTGCGAAAGCGTGTCACGAAATAGCCAGATTGCTTAAATCCGCAAGCGAAGGCGATTTCCTTCACAGAGCTTCGCGTAGAGACGAGCAATCGCTTGGCTTGCATAATTCGCGCCTCGTTCAAATACGCCATGGGCGTCCGGCCCATCGTCTCGTGAAATAACCGATTATAATGATACGGACTATACCCCGCCAGCTCGGCCATCTCCGTCAGCCTCCAGTTCTCTGCGCACCGTTCCCGGATGAGGTCCGCCGAGTCCCTGATCGCCTCTCGACGAACCGATGAAGAGCTCTCCCGCAGATTGCGCGCCTCCGCCCCCACCCGAACGAGCAGCTCGTACAGCAGCGCCGATATGCGCGACTCTTCCTTGGTGGCGAAGGCCTCGCCGATACGATACATTTCCTCGGTCAGCGCCTCCGCCGAGCTCAGCTCCCCTATCGCGAACACCCACCCCGATCTGCCCGCGCGCTGCTTGATCCACTCGCCGCCCTGCCCCGCACTGAAATGAACCCAACGCACATCCCACGGATCTTCGGGATCGGCGCGATAATGCTGCTCGCTGTGGGGCGGAAACAGAAATCCCGCGCCTCGCTGCAGCTCCAGCCATTCCGAACCGATCTTGACCTGACCTCTGCCTGCGCACACGAGATGAAGATTATAATAGGCGAAATGTCCGGCAGCCCGGGATTCGGCATGGCTGGGAAACTCGCGATAACGGCCTACGGACTCCGGATAATAGGCGTGGTGCCCAAAGCTCGGCGTCGGAATCCACAGATGAATTTTCAACGGGTTATCCCCCTCGCTCAGAAGCGCAAGATTATGAAACGATTCGCAAGATAGAAGCCTATCGGGATTTATTTTACACGATTAAAATAAGGTTAAACTACAATAGCAGGAAGCAAAATACTGCATTCGGGATGTGAGCCTGTGAAGAAACAAATATCGGACAAGCAGATTACGTTAGGCGTATGCTACTACCCGGAGCACTGGCCGGAAGAGCTGTGGGACGACGATTATCGCCGGATGAAGGAAATGGGCTTCTCGATTGTCCGCATGGGAGAATTCGCCTGGTCGATCTTCGAGCCGGAGGAGGGGCGCTTTTCCTTCGAGCTGTTCGACCGCGCGGTTGACGCCGCCCATCGACACGGGCTGCAGGTCATTCTGGGCACACCGACGGCTACCCCGCCGGCTTGGCTCACGCATCGCTACCCGGAGGTGCTTAACGTATCCAAGCACGGCGTCGTCTACCGGCACGGCCTGCGCCGTCATAACAACTACAGCAGCCCGGTCTATCGCGAACTGTGCGCCCGGATTACGCGCCGAATGGCCGAGCACTACCATGCTCACCCGGCCGTTGTCGGCTGGCAGATCGATAACGAGCTGAACTGCGAAAGCAATGTGTTCTATTCCGATGCCGATCATACGGCCTTCCGGGAATGGGCCCAACGGAAGTATGGTACGCTGGAGCGGCTCAACCATGCCTGGGGCACCGTCTTCTGGAGCCAAACCTATACCGATTGGGAGCAGGTCTATCTGCCGCGCCCGAACCCGGCGGACGATACTCCCAATCCGCATCAGGCGCTGGACGAGAAGCGATTCATTTCCGACATCACGATCTCGTTCGCCAAGGTGCAGGCCGACATTTTGCGCGAAGCCGCCCCTCGCCAATGGATTACGACCAACGGCTTGTTCGGACATATCGACAACCACCGCATGACAGAACAATTGCTCGACTTTATCTCGTACGATTCCTATCCGACATTCGGCACAATCTATCCCGACGGCGGGACGCGGCCTCTTCTCGACCGCAAGTGGAGCCTGAATCTGAGCAACGTCAGATCGATCTCCCGGAACTTCTGCATTATGGAGCAGCAGTCTGGCGCCGGCGGCTGGGTCAACCGCATGGAGCTTGCGATGCCGCGCCCCGGACAGATGCGCTTATGGACCTATCAATCCATTGCGCATGGCGCCGACAGCGTCGTCTACTTCCGTTGGCGCACGGCAACGGTCGGCACGGAGATTTACTGGCATGGCCTAAACGATTATTCCAACAGACCCAACCGCAGAACCCGGGAAGCGGCTCGCATCGGCGAGGAGCTGGCTCGCATCGGCTCCTCTCTGGTCGGTAAAAAAAACCGGGCGGAAGCGGCCATTCTGCAAAGCTATGACAACGCCTGGGACGGAGAGCTGGACATCTGGCACGGGCCTCTCACGGGCCGAAGCGTTATCGAGTGGTTCAAGGCTTTTCAATACCGGCATATCCCGGTCGACATGCTGAACCTGTCGGGTTATACAACGCTCGCGGAGCTGCAAAGGTATAAGCTACTCGTGTACCCCCACCCGGCCGTTCTGACCGACGAGCACGCCGAGCTGCTGAAGCGGTATACGCACGCAGGCGGCACAGTCGTATTCGGATGCCGCACGGGATACAAAGACTCGAACGGCCATTGCCGTCTCGGTCAGCCTCTGCCGGGGCCTGTGGCGGATCTCGTCGGCATTACCGTCGAGGATTTCACCAAGATCAGCGGCATTATCCCCGCTCCTTCCCTTCGCTGGACGGAAGGAGGAACGGACCTTGGCGACATTCATGCGGAGCTGTTCAACGACATTCTCACCGTGCAGTCCTCCTCCGTAGAGGTTGTCGCCGCCTACGCGTCCGACTACTACGAGGGCGAGCCGGCATTGACCCGCAACGCTTACGGAGAAGGAGCCGCCTGGTACTTCGGCGCGGCCTTCTCCGAGCCGGTGGCCGCGGAGATTATCCGGCGCAGCGGCTTGCAATCGCCGCTGGCTCCCCTGTGCGAGCTGCCCGAGCAGGTAGAGCTCGCCATCCGGGAAGACGAACGGCAAGCGGCGGCTTTTCTGCTGAATTACGGAAGCAGCGCAGCCGAGCTTCGCTTCAAGAGCCCAGTCAAGGATTGGCTCAGCGGCGCCGTGCTCGAAGGAGATTATTCGCTGGAGCCCTACGGCGTAATCGTCCTGGACCTGGACAGCCTCGATCTCTAGCGCCCAAATACGCCCTCGGCAAAATTCAAGCCCGCCCGTTCATGCCTGATGGCGAACGGGCGGGCTGACTGTTTCCGCTCTATTTAGTTCAACCGCTTGGTCGCGAAGATCTACTTCGCAAACCGATGCGTCCCGAAGGTCGCTACCGTATCCAGGCCGGACCAGAACGCTCCCTTGGTCACTCTCGGATTATAGAAATAGACGGCATCCTTGATGTTGTTCTTTCCGTTCAAGGCATCCTTGGCGGCCCGAAGCACGCTTGCATTGGGCACGCTCTTGTCCAGCAGCCCATTGTGGGCGACCGGGAATTGCTTGCCCGAATAGATGACGTCCCTGATTGTATTCGGGAACCGGGAGTCCTTCACCCTATTCAGCACGACGTTCGCTACGGCAAGCTGTCCCTCATAGCTCTCATAGCCCGATTCGACTTGCGTCAGCTTTGCCAACAGCAGATAGTCCTTCTCCGTATACGGCTCTGCCTTGTTATCGAAGATTGAAGGAATAACGACCTGTAACTTCGCTCCCGGCTTCAACTCGGCGGAGCTCTTCAGCTTGTTGCGCTCCAGAAGCGCAGACTTGCTTACGCCGTACTGCTCGCTGATCTCCGTCAAGCCGTATTCCTCCGTTACGACGGCCGGCTTCACCGAGTCGAGCTCGGCCAATTGGGCCTCCGCATCCCATTTGACGTCGGCATGCAGCAGCTCGGCGACATTGCGAAGCGGAATATAGATGCGGCCCTCGGCCACAAAAGGAGCGACATCCATCCGATAGCGATCGTCGTTGAAGTATACGACGGGAACTCCGTTGCTCAGCACGATTTCGTCCCCATGTGCGGTATGGATCGTTACAGCCTCATTGTCCGAATCCCAGACGGTCTTCGCGCCCAGGCGATTGGCCAGACTGGCGACGGGCAGAAACAGTCTTCCGTTGGAAATCCGCAGCGGATCGGCCAGCTTCACCTTCGCTCCGTCGATCTTAAGGGTAACCTCTGCCGCTTCGCCGTCCGCTTGCTCTGCGGAGACGGTCGCCGCCGGGAGCAGCCCGCACAGAAGAATAAACGCAACAATCGGTCCGAGCATTTTACCTCTAATCCACCTGGCTTGAACTCGCATAGCAACCTCCCGATAATCGTTAAGTAAAAATATACCACAACCGGGAGCGCTTGCAGGATTAACATTTTCACACAATTCGGGGGATCAGCTCGTCGTCAAGACGCTTTGACGGTCACCCGCCACAATCGCCCACACCGTCTTGTTCTCATTATCGCAGTAAGCGAAATCCAGCACAAACAGCCGATCGCCATCCCCCTTGCCCATAATGAAAACAATCTTGAAAATTTACAAACCAGGCATTCAGAAAGGGGGGCTGCCCGTCCGATATTAAAATCATACACCTACTTCAGTCATAAGGAGAAGTAAATATGCCCTCAAAAAGTCCCAATGGTTTTCGTTCTTGGCTCGCGTACGGCTCCCTACGTCAAACCGCCGGCCGAATCGTTCTATCCACATTGCTGATTGTCGTTGTCTGTGTCGCCGTTCTCTCCTACACGTTCTACACCCCCGCCGCCTCGGAGGTTCGGAGCAAGTCCGAGCAGCAGATGCAGCTAACCGCCCAACTGATCGCCTCAGATATGGATGCCAATCTGAATGAGAAAAAAGTCGCGATGCAGCTCATCGCCGAGCACGGATCGGAGATTGCGGCGAATCGACAGCAGCAGCTCGACTTCATTGTCGGCGCCCAGAAGCAGCATCCCGAATTCGAATCCATCTTCTTCTCCCTCGATCTGACGGGGGCTCACGCGGTCAACATCAAGGGTATCGACGTAGACTTGTCGGACCGGGATTACATCCGCTTGGCCCAGGAAGGCAAGACTTTCGTGTCGGACCCCGTCATCTCCAAAACCAATAACACCATGGTGGTCATTATCGGCGCGCCGCTGAAGAAAAATGGCAAGACACACGGCTTCTACGGCGCTTCCTATCCGATCGGCCCCGCTGTCGAAAGCGTCAGCACGGCCCGGTTCGGCGAAACCGGGGGAGCCTTCATGACCCTTGGCGACGGAACCTTCCTCTCTTACAAGGACGAGTCTTATATATTGGCCAAAAAAATATCAGACCTGGGAAACCCCAAGCTGGATGAAGCGCTGGCAAGCGCGAAGCAAGGCAATCTCCAAGCCTTTACCTTCACGGAAGACGGCTCGGACAAAATCGGTTATATGAGCGCGGCCGATTCCGGGTGGTTCATCACGCTGTACGCGGACGAAAGCGAGATTCTGCAGTCGGTGAACGAGCTGCTCAGCTTGATTCTCACTGTGGGCGCATGTATTTTCGTCTTCTCTATTGTCTTGAACCTGCTGATTGTCCAGCGGATCGTCAAACCGATTCGCCAGCTTAACGAAGGCATCGATCTGCTTGCGAAGGGAGATCTCACCTATCGCATTCCCGTCAAGGGCAACAGCGATATCAGCAAAGCCTTGCGCTCCTATAACGCCGCCGGAGAGCAAATGCATCTGATGATGAAGGATGTTCGGAGCTTGTCGGAGGAGCTGACGGAATCGGCCAAGCATTTGGCGGACGGAGCCGAGCAAGGCGCGCAAGCGGCGCAAAACATCTCCGGGGCGATTCAAGTAGTCGCCGAGAGCACGGAGCGTCAAACGTCCAGCGTCCAGGACGGCAACGGCGCGGCCGAGAGCATCGCCGCACAGGTGGACGGCGTAGCCGCTCACAGCGCCGATGCGGCGTTGATTGCTTCGGAGGCTTCCCGCTTGTCTGACGAGGGTGCCGCTTCGATGGAGCAGCTGTCCGGGAAAATGGGCGAGATGGAGCAAGGCATTGGAGAATTGTCCAATACCATTCACACGCTCA
Organism: Cohnella boryungensis; assembly: GCF_042651945.1. Taxonomy (NCBI): domain Bacteria; kingdom Bacillati; phylum Bacillota; class Bacilli; order Caryophanales; family Paenibacillaceae; genus Cohnella; species Cohnella boryungensis. Next base: position 18,876 of record NZ_JBHSED010000017.1, read on the forward strand.
GCGGCTTATCGGTGAGAATCGGCGACATCGTCACCGGGATTAGCGAAATTGCGAGACAAACCAACATCTTGTCGTTGAACGCCTCGATAGAGGCTTCTCGTTCCGGAGAATCGGGCCGAGGCTTTGCCGTCGTAGCTGCGGAGATTCGCAAGCTGGCCATGCAGTCCATGGAATCCACCGAGCAGATTACGGGATTTATAGAGAACGTTCAATATGAGATTGAACGAACGCGGAAAGCCTCGGAGAAAACCGTAGATCAGGCTGCCGGCGGCAAGCAGGCGGGCGAGGAAGCGAAAGAAATGTTCGCCCGCATTCGCTCCTCGATTCAACAGGTCGCCCAAAGCATCACGGGCGTATCCGCTGCTGCGGACGAGATTGCGACTGGAACGAACAAGCTGGTTGAATCGATACGTCTAATAGCCGATTCCGCCACGGAGACGTCGGCAGAGTCGGAGAACGTCTCGGCTGCCGCACAAGAGCAGATGGCTTCTCTGGAGGAGATCGCCTCCTCTTCCGTGGAGCTGGCCAACAGGTCCGAACGTCTGCGCAACCAGATTTCGAAGTTTACGCTATAAGCCCAGCTTCGCGCCCGATACGACAAAGCCGCGCTCCGTTCGCCCTGACTTCAGGGGATCGGAGCGCGGCTTGTTGCTTTCGCGGGATCGGACCATATATGCTTCGTATCTTGCCAACCGGGTTGAATCTATCGGCCGACTCTTACAGGGAGCTCAGGGTCGGTCAGATCATAGGTTATCGGTCTGGCATACACGTATTGCTTGGTTACGGGATCGTAGGCATACACCTTGAAGCTTAGCTCGGCCTCGGGCAATCCGCCCGGTATGACAATGGACAGCTTGCCCGTCGTCATATCCGTGAAATCGAATATTTCTTCCTCATCCTCTTCCGTCGTCCAATAGACGCTGTACTTCAGCCTTGCGGCCACCTCCCGAGTGGCGGAGCCCGCTTCGAAAGTCAGCCTGTGGTCGATCTCTCCGTCTTCAGACTCCAAAGCCTGAATTTTCGTCAGCTTAGGCTCCTTAAAGACCAGCGGCTTCGGATCCTTAAGACCGCTAAGGTTCAACCAGTAGCGTCGTACCGCCCCCAGCGTCATGACCGAAGGAATTTCCTCGTTCTCGATTTCTCCATAGAAGCCTATGCCGTCTTTCGTTTGAAGGGAATTCACCATGCTCAGCTTGGCGGTCGGAGAACCGAACAAAGCCATGTAATCATCGGCCATAATCTCCCCCGGGTCCCAGTAGTGGGTATAATCGGGATCGGAACCGTCGTCCGTGAACAATACCGGATAGCCTTTGATTCCCCGGATGGCCGCCCATCTTGTCGTCGGGTCGGTCGGCAGCTTATGCTCTTTATGGATCATCCAGTAATAAGTAAAATGATGCCCGTATTCGTGGCTTAGCGTTGTGGACATGCTCTCGACGGTTCTATTTTCATTCGCGCCATAAAGAATAATTTCCGTCGGCTCGTCCATCATGATGTCGGACTGATCGTCCTCCGTCCAGGAATAGCTCATATTCGCAACGCCCAGCTCGTTCTCGCTATCCTCAGCGGACAGAACAACCTTGCTTAGGTAGTCAAGCTCCTCGCCGTGCATATTCTTCAGCAGCTCCGCGTACAAAGCCTTCAGCTTCGCCTGATTCCAATGCTTGCTGTAGCTGACAAACTGAATTCGCTCCGGAGAGGTGTATGCGGCTATCGGTTTGCCCGAGGCCGCTTCCGCGGAAGGACTCGATACTCCGCTGACCAGGCTGAACGCCAAAGCGAACAGGGCCAGCATCAGGGTCATTCGCATTCGCAATCGTAATTTAGTCAAAATTATGCGCCTCGCCGTCTGATTAGGTTGTCGTTTATCCTTATATCGGCAATTCTCGTTCGTTAATGAATCTGCTATGAAATCCAGGCATCCAGATCAATAACCTTGACGTACGTCAACAATCCGAGAATCAGAGATGCAGCTAGAAAGATAGCAAAATACCATTTTGTAAACTTGAAGCTCACGCCATGGCCATCCCACCATATCCGAATGTAAATCCCAATGCCTATCAGCAGGACGCAGACAAAAACAATAGCCGCATTAGTCACCCTCACACACCCAGCCTCTCCGGTATCCTTAATTCATTTCTTTCCTATCCTAGTGCAAGCCGTCGTGGAATCTCCATACCCCTTAAGGAATATTTTAGCTCTCCCGCACACGGATCAAGGCCGCAAGGCATATCTACCTCTATAGAGGTATGGCGTTTTCCCCGAACCGAATTTATGATAGCGATAGCTTCAGCGCGTTAATAGATTCCTTCAGATAGAAAAGAGGAACCGTCATGTCGGAGAGGTCAAGCGGTATTCCTTCGCCCAGCAAGCGGAGGGCATTCCTGATCAACATAATCAGTCACAGTCTCTATATTCTGGCGCTGCCCGTCGCTTTGTTCCTTTCCTTGTTCTCCGTTATGCTCTTCGACGCCCCCGGCTCCGAGAAGCATTGGCCTTCATGGGCTTTATATTATGGTTTGAACAGCTTTCCGTATGTTGCCGTCGCAGCAATCGTGCTAGGCTGGATTTTCTATCGCTTGGGCTTGTACAAGCTTACTTATTTCGTGAATTCCATCCCTCTGGCTATCCTGCTCGTATGCACGGGAGTACTGGTTAGCTTTGATTAATTTCATTACAATAAAGAGATAACGACACAGGAATTTGACGGCAGAGGGGTCTGGAAATGACAGCAAGCAAACCAGGCGATAGCCAAGCGCAGCTCTATGAGTCCGGCAGAACCCTTAGAGAATTTATGAAGCGCCATCCGTCGCCAAGTCCGGAATTGTTTCTCGATCTGGCCAGGGCGATCGCCGCCAGCGTGGAAGCCCTCCATCGAGGGCGCATTCTGCATCTGGATCTAAGGCCGGAGCGAATTCTGATCCCCGCTGCGGGAGAAGGCGCATGCTTGTCGGATTCGGGCTACGCCGTGCAGCGCGGAGCAGAGGGGTATGTTCGTCCGGCAGGGCTGGGCCTGCCCGAGGCGGGGCTGCCCTATTGCTCGCCCGAGAATACGGGCAGAATGCAGCGAGCGATAGACGAGCGAAGCGATCTCTACTCTCTTGGCGTTATTTTCTATGAAATGCTGACCGGGCATCCGCCTTTTGCCGCCGATAATCCCCTCGAATGGGTGTACCTGCACCTCGCCCAGAGCCCCCCTCCCTTGACGAATCAAGGAATGCCGTGGCCCGATGGTCTGGCCGCGATCGTGATGAAGCTGTTGGAGAAAAATCCGGACAACCGTTACCCGAGCGCCGCATTTCTGATTGCGGAGCTGGACAAAATCGGCCGCCCCCCGGATACGTTCGCCGCAGAAGCCGCGTTCCACGGAAGAGAGGCCGAGCTTTCTACTCTTACGCAAGCCTTCTATTCGATATGCCTGGGCTCAACGGAAATGGTATACGTATCGGGAGAAGCGGGGATCGGCAAAACCAGCCTGATCGACGAGCTGTTCCGCAAGCAGCTCCACTCGCGCGACTTCTATTACATTACCGGCAAATTCGAGCAATTCGCCAATGAAAGTCCCTATCATCCTATTATTCAAGCCTTTCGCGGACTAATCCGCCACCTACTGGGAGAGCGGCACGCTCCCTCCGGGCTTTGGCGGACGAAGCTCCACGAGGCGCTGGGCGCGAACGTTCCCCTTATGGCGAGCATGATTCCCGAGATCGGATTGCTGATCGGCGATGTTCCGACCCCTGAAGAGCTTCCCGCCGACGAATCGAAAAAGCGCTTCCTGTATGTCTTTCGAAAATTCGTGAAGGCGCTCGCCACGAAGGAGCGCCCGATCGTTCTTTTTATCGATGATGTTCAATGGGCTAATTCCTCCTCCTTGGAATTGATCCATGCGTTGCTATGCGATGCGGAAGTCCAATATTTGCTGCTTGTCTGCGCCTATCGCCACACGGAAATCGACCGTACCAGGCTGCCGGGCTACGATGCGGATGGGACGGTCTCGAATCAAGCGGTTGTCCGCCATATCCATCTGGCCCCGTTCAGTCTGGAGCAAATGAATCGCCTGGCTGCGGAAACGCTGAGCAACCATGCCGATTCGTCTCTGTCTTTCACGGAATTGCTCTATCACAACTCGGGAGGAAATCCTTTTCACTTCAAGCAAATCCTGCATCGTCTTCAGGACGACCGCGTGCTGCTGTACAATCACCAGAAGCGAGGCTGGCAATGGGATTTGGGACGGATGATCGAGAGGGAATCCAGCTACGCCATATCCGATCTGATGGCGCACAGGCTGCAGCGTCTGTCGGCCGAAGCGCAGGAGCTGCTTCAGGCGGCTGCATGCGTGGGCAGCAGCTTCTCCGTTCGCTTAATGGCGGCCGTCGTCAAGCGGGAGACGGAAGCCACCCTGGCCGATTGGGCCGCAATCGAAGCGGATGGGATGATTGTCCCGCTGGACGCGGGCGAGTACCGCTTTGCCCATGACCAGATTCAGAAGCTGATTTACAGCGGCATGGAAGAGGCCGTGCGGGAGGACTTCCATCTTCGCATAGGCAGAGGGATGAGCGAACTGGAGGAGCGTCTCGGCGAGCCCGCCTTCGAGACGGTGAACCAGTTGAATCGGGGCTCCCGGTCAATTATGGACGCTCGCGAGCGGCGGCAGCTTGCCTCGATGAATCTCGATGCCGGGAATCGGGCGAAGGCCTCCTCGGCTTACGATGTGGCGCTGGGCTATTACAGGATGGGCACCCGGCTCTTATCGGCCAATGATTGGAACGAGGCCTTCGAGCTCATCTTCGAGCTCCATGCCCAGCAAGCGGAATGCGAGTATCTGTGCGGGCACTCGAAATCGTCCGAGCAGCTCGTCGAGCTTCTGCTTGACCGCGCGCGCAACCCGGTCGAGAGAAGTAAAGTCCAGTTGATTCGGATCATGCAGTGCATCAATCAAGGCAGATACCTGGAAGGCACCGCCCTGGGCCTGGACAGCCTTCGTGAGCTGCATATCTTTATCGCGCCAACCCCGGGCAAAGCGGTTCTTTTTCTGGAAGGGCTGCGAATTGAGGCTCTGCTGCGGCAACGATACGATCGGCTCTCGGAGCTGAAGGAGATGTCTGACCCGGAGAAAATCGCCGCGATGAATCTGATCTTCGCAATCGTCGCCTCCAGCTTCTTCACCGACAAGAAGGTTTATTTCCTGATTCTGTGCAGAGCGATTCAGCTGTCGCTGAAATACGGCAACACCCCGGTGTCCGCCGCTATCTATTCCGCATACGGCATGGTTCTGGGGAATTCCTCGGGCAAGTTCGAGAATGGCTATGCCATCGGCAAGGTAGGCGTCGAGCTGTCAGAGCGCTACAATATCGACTCTATCAAGAGCAAAACCTATACCATGTACGGAGGAGTTCTGTGTCAATTCGCCGGCAACGCCCGCGAGGGAGAGAGTTATCTCGCCAAGGCGCTGCGTTGCGGCATGGATTCGGGAGACTACGTGTATGCAAGCTATGCGATCGGAGCGCATGTCAATTCCCTGTACACCCGAGCCTCGCTCGGCGAACTGGCTCGGGCGATAGCCGATTACATGGCGGTTCTCGATACGACCCACGACGAGTTCGTGCGGCAAAATCTGTATCTGTATCAGCAATGGATGCTCGCCCTGGAGGGGCGGACGGCAGCGCCCGATTCGTTCAGCGGACAGGGCTTCGAGGAAGAGACCTTTCTGGCTAGAATCAGCCAGGAGGAGACTTCCTCCACAACCTTGTTTCAGTACCATACCTATAAGGCTCAGCTGTGCTACCTTCTGGGACGGTGGGAGGAGGCTTTCCGCTGGGCGCAGCAGGCGGCGGCCTACGAGACCTACGCCACGCATCTGCCCCACCTTCCGGAGTGCCTGTTCTATAAGTCGCTTGCCGCGTTGTCCCTGAGCGTCCAGACGCCGTTAAGCGCGGCCGGGCGAAGAAGCCTGTCTCGCGACCTTCGGCGATTTAAGCATTGGGCTTCCATAAGTCCCGTCAATTATCGGTCAAGAATGCTTCTTCTGCAGGCCGAGCTTGCGCGCGCCTCCGGTCAGGCCGAATTGGCGGAAGCACGATACGACGGGGCGATCCGCGAAGCGCGCGAGCAGGGCCATCCGCAGGTGATCAGCCTGGCCGGGGAACTGGCGGCCAGCCACTACAGAAGACGCGGACTGTATAAATCCGCGATCGCCTACTTGGAGCTGGCTCTTGAAGGCTACGCGCAGTGGGGAGTTCTATTGAAGTCCAAGCAGCTTAAAGCCCTTCTGTCGAGCTGGGAGAAGGAGAAGTCCGCCGTCCCTGTACCCGGGAAGGAGCAGCTGCCGACAGGCCGGGAGCCTGCCGCTTCAATGGTCGATACGGCAAGCTCCCCGGCCGAGGCGGCAACTGCGGACAGCTTCGATCTGACGGCGCTGCTGAGAACCACTCAAGCCATATCGAAGCAGATGGATATGGACATCGTACTTGCCGAAATCATGAGCACCCTGCTCCAGCATGCCGGAGCAAGCAAGGGAGCTATGCTGACGGAGAGCCAGGACACGCTGCGCATTCAAGCCTACGCGGACGTGGAGACTCGCGCCGTTCCGTTTCCCTCCGAGCTTCAGGACAGTACTCTCCTGCCCGAAGGCATTATCCGATACGTGTTCCGTACGCAGGAGAATGTGCACTATAATGGAGGAGAAGCGAGCTGGCTGAATCATAACCCTTATATGGCGAAGCATCGGCCGCAATCGGCCCTGTGCGTTCCTATAACGGTGCATGGCACCATGCTTGGCGTGCTTTATCTAGAGAACAGGCTGGCCGACGGCGTGTTCGTCTCCGATCGAATGGCCGTACTCCTTGCCATAGCTTCTCAGGGCATGCTTATGTGCGTGCTTCAGAGCGCAAACGAGACGACTTATTCCGGACCCGGCCTAGAGGACGAAACCTCCCCCTCTCCCGGCCGCATGGAGGAGCCGCTTACGGAACGCGAGCTGGAGGTGCTCTCCCTGCTGGCAGCCGGCTTGACCAATAAGGAAATTTCCGATCGATTGATCATTGCGGTCGGAACGGTGAAGGTTCATGTCAAAAATATTTTCGCCAAGCTCAAGGTCAATCGGCGCTTCAAAGCGATTGAGCAGGCCAAGGAGCTTAGATTGCTCGGTCAAGACGAGCAGCGTTCCTTGACATGAAGCCGTCGCCGATCCGAATTGCCGTTCTCCACGCTTAGCTATGCCCGGTCATGGAAACAGCGGCAGTCTCGGACCGAATACCAAGTCCTGGACTGCCGCTGTTTCTATCTGTGCAGGCGCGCTTACCGCAGTTGCCTTCTCAAGTAAGCGTAAACCGTCAACGGGGCGAAGATCGCGATCAGAAGCAGACCGACGCCGATGCCCGCTGCAAGGTCGGCTGCGTCCGCCGTCCCGTGCAGCAGCTCCCTGGTCAGATTGACGGCGATGCTGATCGGATTCAGATCGGTTGCCGTCTTCAGCCACCCGGGCATGGTCGAAGTGTCGACGAGGACGCTGCTGGCGAAAAGAAGAGGATAAACAAGCATCATGCTTGTACCCGATACCGTCTCCGGCCGTTTCACCGTATTGCCGATCCATGCAAACACCCAGCTGACGGCGCAGGCGAAGTAAAGCACGTACAGCGCGGCTGCGGCGGTACCCGCAGCACCGCCGTCGGGCCGAAAGCCGAGCGCAAATCCCATCGTCAGAATGACAAGCAGCGAAACCAGATAACGCAAGCTTTCGGCCGCAATCGAGCCAAGTACGGCCGCCGGCTGCCAGAAAGGCATTGTGCGAAATCGATGGTAGACGCCCTTCGAGATGTCCGTGCACAGCGTCGTGCCGGTGTATACGGTCATCGGCACCACTGTCAGCACCAGAATACCCGGCAGCAGGTATTGAACGTAGGCTGCGACGGATCCGGCCATCGCCCCGCCAAGCAAGAAGGCGAAGATGAGCAGCATAACGATCGGCGACAGCACTGCTTCAACGACGAGGCCAAAGCCGTTGTTGGTCATCTGATACAACGTTCTCCGCATGAACCACGCAGACGCAGTCAGACTGCCCGCGCCGCGCCGCAATCCCCTCTCTCCTGAAGACGAAGTGAGCTTCATGGTGAAGTCTCCCCCTTCCCCCGCGCTGCGGTCAACGCGAAGAACACATCGTCAAGACTTGGATCGCTCAGCATAAAATCGTCGATCGTAGCCGGGCTAACCAGCAGCGCGCCAATTGCGGCGTGCGCCGACGCAGCATGCTGAACCGCCGCTTTCACGCTCGTCCCGTCCTCGCTCGGTTGTCCAATCAGTCCGTGCTCGTTCGCGAGCAGGCGGCAGACGCTGGCCGGATCGCTTCCCGCCCCCAGGCGGATCGTCAGCGTCTTTCCGCCAGTGGAGGCTTTGAGCTGCTCTGGCGTGCCAGAGGCGATGATTCTCCCTTGCGAGATAAAAGCGATCCGGTCGGCTAATCGATCGGCTTCTTCCAAATATTGCGTCGTCAGCAGCACCGTCGTCCCTTGCTTCGCCAGACGGCGAACCGTCTCCCATAGCTCATATCGGCTTTGTGGATCCAGACCGGTTGTCGGCTCGTCCAGGAACAGGACCTCCGGCTGCGAGAGAAGACCAGCAGCAAGGTCCAATCGTCTTCGCATGCCGCCGGAGTAAGCTGAGACCGTACGGTCTCCTGCTTCCGCCAAGCCGAACGAATCGAGCAGTTCGGCCGCCATCGCGCGGGCCTCCTTGAGAGAATGCCCGGAAAGTCCGGCGAACAGGAGCAAGTTCTGACGCCCGGTCAGCCCCTCGTCCAACGCTGCGGATTGGCCCGTGATACCAATCCGCCTCCTAACCTGTCCGGCGTCCGTCGCGACATCGCAGCCGAGGACGCGCGCCGATCCGCCATCCGGCCTCAGCAGTGTCGTCAGCATGCGGATAACGGTCGTCTTGCCGGCGCCATTCGGGCCGAGCAGCGCGAATATTTCTCCTTGCCGGACGGTCAGATCCACTCCTTGCACCGCCTCGTAGGTTCCAAACGATTTCCTCAAATCGTGCGTCTCAATTGCATACCTCATGTCCGCTCCCCGCCCCGTTCATCCAAATTCGCGACGATGCTCCTTCGCCCATTGCGCGAACGTGCGAGCCGGTCGGCCGAGCACCTGTTCGACCGTCGGTAGAACGGTGTAGCCCGCCTCAGGCGTATTGACGGCCATCTGAACGAAAAAATCCACGCTCTCCTCGTCGTAGCCTTGATCCCGCCAGTTCCGCCGCGCCTCCTCCTCAGACAGCTCGACGAACGGAATGCCCCTGTCCATTGCGGCCGCGATCAAGCGCACCGCCTCCTTGCGCGTCAACGCCTCCGGCCCGGTCAGCGCATACGTTCGACCATGGTGCCCGTCCTCCAGCAGCGCCTCGACGGCGACAGCGGCGATGTCTCCTTCGTGTACGCGGGCGCTGAGCGCGTCTCCGTTAAATTCCTGCACCGCGCCGTCCGCACGGATCATCTCTCCCCAATCCGCCAGCACATTGGCCATGAATTCGGCCGGCTTCACCAGCGTCCACTGCATGCGGCCGGCTTGCAGCGTTTCCTCCACCGGGCCCTCCTCGTAACCGACCAACACAACCACTCGTTTCACGCCTGCCGCTTCCGCAAGCCGCACAACCTCCGGGTCCGTATTGAGATCGGCGTTAGGCTCGTCGCTGGAGACGATCAGGAACATAGCCTCTGCGCCCTGCACGGCGGCCTCCAGCGTTTCGGGCTTCATCAGATCGCCCGAGGCGATCGATACGCCTTGCGGAAGCAATCTTTCCGCTCGCTCGGGATTGCGCGTTAACGCTCGCACATTCGCGCCCCGCTTCACCAACAGTTCGGTTACATGCCGCCCTACCGTCCCTGTTGCTCCTGTCACCAAAATCGTCATCTTTAATCTCCTTCTTCTTTGTTCGCATAATGTTGGCGAATGGCTTCGATATGGGCGATGACCTCATCCCGCAGCTCGGCCGGTGAGACGATCCGGACATCCGTTCCGTAGCTGGCAATGACCGACAGCGCATACTCCTTCTTATAGAAGGTCGTATGCACGTCGAGCCAATCCCCCAGATACGCGCACTCCCCCGGAAATTGCTCAAGCACGCGCGTCCGCGCCGACAAAGCGAAGCGAAGATGAGCCCGTATACCTTGCGCTTCCTCCTGCTCCGTCTCCCTTAGAACCGGTCGATCCGCAAACCTCGACTCCGTCAATTCGAGACGAATGATGCGCGATATGCGGAAATACCGTCTCGCCCGGCGCAAGCGACAATATCCCTCCAGGTACCAGACGCCTCTCTCCCATAGCAGATTTACCGGCTCCACGCTCCGCTCCGTTAGTGTGCCGGACAAGCTGGCATACGCCAGCTCGACCACGCGGGATTGCCGCACAGCCTGAAACAAATGCTGAACGATGTCCCGCTCGCGCTCCGCCGTACCCATGCTGAGAATGACGGCTTCGCGAGCTCCCTCGCCCGCCAACGCCGGGTGCAGACTGATCAGCTTCCGCATAGCAGCTGCGGCAGCGTTGCCCATCGCTCCCTCCAGCGCCTTCAACAGCGTATAGATCACCGACAAGTCTTCGACAGAGAAATATTGCCGCGTCAGCAAATATCCGTTCATCAGCTCAAAGCCGCCGTCCGCTCCGGCGAACGAAGCAACCGGAATGCCCGCCTGATTGATCAGGTCGACATCGCGATAGATAGTCCGAACGGATACTTCGAATTTGGCGGCCAGCTCCGGTGCGCTTACCCTTTGTTGAGCCATCAGCTCCAGCGTAATTCCAAGCAATCGATCCAGTCTTATTGCCGCCGCCTCCTCTGCCGACAATCTTGTGCGGATGATCCTAGATCAAGCCTACTTCACGAATCCTGACAACAAGGTTGTCAGGGTTGCCTGAGGGCTGTTTCGTTAAGGGCTGGAATTGCGCTACGCTCGCGCATGCACAGTCTCCGTACTCTGATAAATCCGATTATAAGCGCAAAAAAACCGGGAAAGGGCACTTTTTTCAAAGTATCCCTCTCCCGGTTCGCAGTTCTAATGAGAGCGGCTTAGAAGCCGACGCTCGTAATCGTAAGATCCATCAACGGGCCGCCGTAGGAATATTTCACAAGGTACGTGTCCAGAGGCAAGCCGCTGATCCCGAAGCTGAAGCTCGCTGTACGGGGGCCGCCGTCCATCAGGCGCGAGCCTCTTAATTATTTAACCGATTTATAATAGTCCGCGAATACATCCGCGAACGCCTCCGCTGTCAGCAGGCTCTCCTCCAGCGTATTGTTTACGCCGCCGATTTCCATCAGCAGACTGCCGGGAGAAACGGACTGATTGTATTCCCCGTTGCCTTGATGCGCGCTTTTGGCAATGACGCCGCGGGACAGTCCCGGATATATTTTGTTCAACCGCTTGTTCAGCTCTTCGGCCAGCTTTTTGTTCGCAGCATAGTTAGGATGAGCCGTCCCGATCACGAACAGAATTCGCGCATAGGATTTATCCTTGATGGTCACCGTCGTATTTTTGCGAGGAACGTCGGAATCGCGATGGATGTCGAAGAAATAGCTCAAGGACGGATGGGCCTCCATCGCCTTCTTGACGCTTTTACGAGATTCCGAGTACGAGTAAGAGAAACTGAGCTTCTGCGCCTTCAGCTTCTCGGTAATGTCGTCCTTGCTGACAAGCGACGGAATTCCTTTCTTTTGCAGCATCGCTCCCAAATGCTCGCCAACCTTCGTAATGTTCGTAACCGGGTCGTCGAAGGACGTGCCGTTCGTGTTGCGTGCGACGTTTTTCCAGGATTCGCGATTATGAGTATGGTAGATATACACTTTTTGGGGCGACTGCTGCGGATCGGTATCGGTCTGAACGACCCAGGCGGCGACATAAGCGATAGCGCCGTTCGACAGCGCGACTTGATACCATTCCCCCTCGGACCCTAGAATTTGAAACGAATCCCCTGCCTTGCCTTTCCCGACAATCTTATAGTCGAGCCCGGGACCGCTTCGCAGATTCGTAACCTCGACAATATGCGCGTAGTACACCAGTACGTCGTATTCCACGACCCAGCCGGCGACATATGCGGTATCCCCGCTTGGAAGCGCGACTTGATGCCACTCCCCCTCCAGACCGACGACGGGATACGACTCCCCCGGCATCGCCTTCGCCACGATCTCATATTCAAGTCCAGGACCGCTTCGCAGATTGGTCACATCCACGATATTGACTACGGCGGCCCCTTCGACCGCCTTGCTTCTCGGCGCTGCCTGCTCTTCTATGCTGATGGGTTCTTGAAGCGAATCGGTTTGAGGAGCCCCATAGGCTGGAGCGTATGCGGCCAACAGCAGCAGGGCGCACACGGTTGAGCTCAGGGCTGTTTTACGTAAGAACAAAGCTGACTCTCTCCTCTGTCGAAAATAATCGTAATGTTTTTTTTCGACAGCCTTTGAGGGAAACCCTTCTCTTTTTGGAATAAACTTCAGAGGCAAGAGAGAATCGGGAAAGCTCCTGGAAGAAAGTGCAAGCCGACTTGCGTTTCTTATCCCGTTATAATAGACTGACCGTTTACAAGAAATCTCGCTGATCTTCTTCTAGGAGGAAACACGTTTTGGTTTTCAGCTCGGTGCTATTTTTGTTTTGCTTTCTGCCGCTTGTTCTCGCACTCTATTTCGCCGTCCCGTTTAAATGCAAAAATGCGATTCTATTGATTTTCAGCCTGATCTTCTACGCATGGGGCGAGCCCCGTTATGTCGCGCTTATGATCGTGTCTATTCTCATGAACTATGGCTACGGGATCTGGATCGACCAAGCGAAAAATCGCGAAAAAAAACGCAGCGCAATCTTAACGTTCGCCATAATCGCCAATCTCGGACTGCTAGGTTTCTATAAATACGCCAACTTCCTGGTAGACTTCCTGAATTCCGCTCTGCATACCGATCTGTACCTCAAGCCGGTGCCGCTGCCTATCGGAATTTCCTTCTATACGTTTCATGCGCTCAGCTATCTGATCGACGTCTATCGGAGGAAGGAGCAAGCGCAGCGCAATTTGTTCAGCCTGTCGCTGTACATTACGTTTTTTCCGCAGCTCGTCGCCGGTCCGATTATTCGCTACAATGCTGTCGCCGCTCAGCTTAGCAAACGGGTATTTTCCTCCGTCCAATTCGCCGAAGGCATTCGGCGGTTCATTCTGGGCCTGTCCAAAAAAGTGATTCTGGCCAACCCGCTCGGCTCCGTTGCCGATACCGTGTTTGCCGCCTCCGCAGCGGATTTGTCGACCGGCAGCGCGTGGATCGGCATTATCGCGTATACTCTGCAAATCTATTTCGACTTCTCGGGCTACAGCGATATGGCGATCGGTCTGGGGAAAATGTTCGGCTTCGAATTCGCGGAAAACTTTAATTATCCTTACGTCGCCAAGAGCGTCACCGAGTTCTGGAGGCGCTGGCATATTTCCCTTGGCAGCTGGTTCCGGGATTATGTGTATATTCCGCTGGGCGGCAACAGAACCGCTCCCTGGAAAATGTACCGCAACTTGCTCATCGTATGGACGCTGACGGGATTCTGGCATGGGGCCAGCTGGACCTTTATTTGCTGGGGCATCTACTACGGCGCGTTGATCGCCGCAGAAAAAGCGGGGCTCGAAAAGAGGCTCGCGAGGATATACCCGCTAAACCATGCTTACGTTCTGGTGCTTGTCATGGTTGGCTGGGTGTTCTTCCGCGCCGACAGCTTCAGCTATGCAACGGATTTCCTTGCGGCAATGTTCTACTCCCGCGGCAACGAAATTTTCGATTCGCAGGCGCTCTCGCTGCTCTCCATGAACTGGCTCCACTTTGCCGCAGCTATCGTGGTTGCCGCGCCGGTATACCCTAAGCTTCAGAAGCTGCGGCTCGGCAAGGCGCACGACTTCGCGCGAACAGCCGCCACCTTCCTGCTCACCTTCTTTCTTTTTGCAGAGGTGATTTTATATCTGGTCAGTTCTACCTATAACCCGTTCTTGTATTTCAGGTTCTAATCTATCGACATCAGGAGCTGCTAACGAAGTGAACAAATCGACCTCCATCGCCTACATGGCCGCCTTCCTGGCGATTATTTTCGGCTTTGCCGTTGCCAGCGTCCTTACGCCGGACCAGGAGTTCTCCACCGCCGAAAACAGAGCCTTGAGCAAGCCGCCCGCCCTCAGCATGGAAGCGATCGCGAATCGCACCTTCTTCGAGGACATGAACCAGTATGTTAACGACCAACTCGTCATACGCGATCAAATGGTGCGGCTCTATCAGCTTCAGCAAAACTCCGCTCTGTTTAACTCCATGCTGTTCGAGAATCTGCTTCGCGCCAAGGAGCCGCATGCGCCCGAGGACGGCACCCGGATCAAAGATTCGCGCCTCATATCCAACCTCGTGGTCACCAATCGCAAATGGATTCTGCCGGCAACCGACCCGGTCGTCCACACCGATCGAATCGACGAAGCCGCGGCCAAATTAAACGACGCGGTCCTCTTTGCCAACGAGCGGCATACCGAAACGTTTTTCATCTTTAACCCGTCGAGAACGAAGGCGCTGATGCACTTGTATCCTACTTCTATGCAAACCGATGCGTATGCCCGATCCAAAGCTTATTTCCTGTCCAAGCTCCACAAGGAGATGAACGTCGTGAATATCGGGGACCGATTCGATGCCTATACAAGGGCGCAGCTTGAAGAGCTGTACTTCGAAACCGATCATCATTGGAATATAAAAGGCGCCTTTGCCGCCTACCAGGAGATGATCTCTCAGCTCTCCGCAAAGTCGAGCAAATTCGAAGGCCAGCCTCTTTCTTTGAGCGATATTCGGGTGTCCCGGCTGTCCACCGGCAGCTTCGAAGGCAGCTACAACTCTCAAATCAATTATGCCGTCAATCCCCGGAAAGCCGATAGAACGGTCATTTACGAGCCCAAAGCGCCGTTTGAGTTTGACCGTTTTGAAGTCATTGACAAAGACGGGCAACGGCTCCTTACCGGCTTTAACGATTTTTACGGCTTCAAAAGGGGCCGAAGCACCTACTCCTACGGCAAAATATACGGCGGCGACAGGCGGATGATCACATACGAAAATTCAAATGCGGGCAATTCCTTGAATGTGCTTCTGCTGAAGGATTCCTTCATGAACCCCCTTACGCCGTACTTGGCTCGGCATTTCAATAAGCTCACCGTGATGGACAGCCGATATTATTCGGAATTCAGCCTGCGGCAGGTGTTGACGAGCGAACGCTTCGATCTCCTCCTCATCGCGTTCCATGACGACAATCTGTTCAGCGATACCTACAATTTCGAGAAATCCGTCCGGGAGGAATGAGGAGGAAATCCTCTCGCCATACGGAGCCTGATTATCCGAAGGGTAGCGCGTCTTACTGGTTTTTTTATATCGATTATGGTTTTGCGGGCATGTATCCCCTTCCGGTGGCTGTTGCATTCGTGAAATTTTGAATTTGTAAACTCGTAACGAGGAAATTTCACGACTGCAAAGGCCAACGCTCCGCTCCTTCAGGAGATACATGCCCTCTTTTTTCATCGATTGAGGGAAGAAAAAGCCCACAGAAATGCAAAAAGAAGTAAACTTAGAGGTCGGGTGGCTTTCACTTGCGCACAACCTCCTCAAGAAAGCAGCAGTTGACCAAAAACAAAAAAATGTTGGTACAGGAATAATCCCTGTACCAACATTTTTGTTGTTTAAGCATTATTTTTAATCAAGGTGAGGTGATTCGTAAGTGATCTTAACTACCTTTGAGTCAGCCTCTGCTAGCACTCGAATTTTCCGATCTTAAAAGCCTGTCGCATACTGTCTGGGTACCGACGTTTCCATTTTTAAGCTTGCTGCTGCTTCCAGCGCCCAGTAAGGATTTCTTAGCATCCCTCTGCCCACTGCGACCAGATCGGCATCTTCATTGCCGATGACTGCGTTCGCCAGAATCGGATCGTCGAGCCTTCCTACGGCGATGACCGGAAGATCAAGAGCCTGCTTGATTTCCCGGGCCAACGGAACTTGATACGCCGCATGGCTGCCCGGTCTGCCCCATGCCGTAATCGGCCCTTCGCCGCCCGACGAGACATCAAACATATCGACTCCCGCTTTCCGGTACTTCTGAGCGAAGGCGATGCTTTCTTGAAGACCGTACCCGCCTTCTACGTATTCCTTGGCGGAGATGCGCATCAGGAGCGGCATATGCTCCGGCATCTCTGCCTTGACCGCCTCGATAACCTCCCGTCCAAATCGGGTGAGGTCTTGGCCATATTCATCCTCCCTCTTGTTGGTGAGGGGAGAATGAAATTGATGGATGAGATATCCGTGAGCGCCGTGAATTTCAATGGCGTCGAAGCCGGCCTTGACCGCACGGGCTGCGGCCGAGCGGAATTTCTCCACCAGACCTTTCACCTCTTCCGTAGAGAGCGCTCTGGGCTGCTTGGAGCTTTCATTGAAGGCAATCGCTGACGGCGCTACCGGAACCTCCGCATCCTCCGCTTTACGACCCGCGTGCGCAATCTGAATTCCCACTTTGGCGCCGTAGCTATGGCAGGCGTCCACAATTCTCTTCAAAGCCGGAATCTGATCATCCGACCACAAGCCAAGATCATAATCGGAAATACGCCCATCCGGCTCTACATCCGTCATTTCAATTATAATAAAGCCCGTGCCGCCAATCGCACGGCTTACATAGTGCAAATAATGCCAGTCGGTCGCAACGCCGTCCTTCTTGTCGACCGAATACTGGCACATAGGAGACATCACAATACGGTTCTTTAATTCCATCCCCTTAATCCGATAAGGGCTGAATATATCTTTCATGAGTCAAACTCCTCTCTTCAGTGCATTCGAATAATTTAAAATGCATGCGCACGCATATATATTAACATGTTTATGGACTTTGTCAAACTCGATTCCTTGTAGGAGGTGATCCGTCCTAATCAGAGCTTCTCCACAAGCGCCTGAAGCCCGGATTTCATATCGTCCTTGCGAAGAGCCGACTGCAGCACTTGATTAAAGGTTTCGCGCGCTCTCCGCAGCTTATCCTCGCCTATTTCGGTAATACGCGTATAGATGCCTCTGCGATCGTCCGCACAGACATGTCTTTGCAAAGCTCCGCAGCTTTTGGCCTCCATTCGGTCCACGAGCCTGGAAATGGCGCTTTGGCTTAATCCCACCATCTCCTGAAGCTGCTGCAATCGCAACTGCTTCTCCTCGGTTTGGGATAGGAAGCTGAGAGCATAAAATTCCTTCAAGGACAGCTTATATTGCTGCTGCAGCGCCTGCTCCAGCTCATCGTCGATATGGGATTGAATATGAGACACGGACAGCCAAATATCCAGCAACTCGTTATTATTTGTCATTGCTACAGTCACCCGCCTCTGGTTCAACTGGGACAGCACTGGCCTGTCAAAGCTTGCTTTAGTAAAAATAATATATCATAGATCTTGTTAAAACGAACAAAACGCTCGGACCGAAGCTTGCGCTATACGATGTTCTGGAATGGCAGAAGACCCATGAGAGGGCAAAATAGGATGTGCACCCAGTCCGCATCAAGAGCGTGCGACCGCCGCCGAAATCATGCTGCATCCTGACCTCGGCGGGGCCTTGTCATGCTAAACCAATGCCGGAAGCTCCTCAAGACGCTCGCGGATATCACCCTTCTCGTACAGTCCGCCATGGAAGCAGATGATACGGGCGATGTCGATTAACTGCAATCGCTCAATCGAGCGCAGCGCCTCCTCGTAATCGGAGCAAAGCTCGGGAGCCGGCGGCAGCAGCACTCCATTCTCGATGCGCAAGGCGTCTGCCGCAATAAGCGTCCGGCTAGCCGAATGGTACAGGCTGATATGTCCCGGGGTATGTCCCGGCGTCGGAACGATCACAAGTCCGCCCTCATAGGGCCGCTCCTCGGTGCCGTCAATGCTGCAGTCTACGTTCGCCGTCGGCGGATGCTCCAGCGTCCGCCGGAAAGCATCGCGCCACGCCGAAGGGATGCTGGGGGGCAGCTGACTTACGGCCTGCTCGACCGCCTCCGGCGTCAGCTTCAATAGTCGCCGACTCCCCTCGATATAGGGCTTTTCCAGTGCGGGAGCGACGACAAGCGGACGCCCCGTGACGGCCAACTCCTCCAGCAAGGCGGGAAGACAGCCGATATGGTCCAAATCCTGATGCGTGATCAGCACGCGGTTGATCTCCTGCGGCGTGACGGATGCTTCGGCCATCGCTTGTCTCAAGAGCGGCCATTGGCCGGGATAGGCCGTGTCGACCAGCATATATTTCCCTTCAAGTCTGATCAATACGGGGTGCACACCTTCTTGCTTTCCCATCAATTCCGCAGTTACCGTTAACATGATGATCTCGGTATCGGGTTTCATTGCATTCCCTCCCTATTTGTCATAGAGGGAATCGTAACAGATAAAAATCATTCAGTAAATACATAAAATAATTATTATAACACAAAAATATTTATTTGTCAATATGAAAAAAGGCGTTCCACCTATTTGTTTGCCGGGCGTTCATTAGTCACGAATCCCGATCGATTTTCCGCCTCCCTCATTTGGGGATTCGCTATGCGAATAAACGCCGCCCTGGCGCTCAAGAGCGCTAGAACGGCGTTGGGGCTTCCATGCTATTTCAATGAGGACGCATGATTCTCTTCCTGGACATTTTGCGCCAGCACCCACATAAAGTAAAGCGCTTTGGCCGCCTTGGCCCGGGTAACGACCGCTTTGGGCTCCAATTCCGTACCGTTCTTCATCCTGCCTCTCGCGATCCCTTCCTCCGAACGGATCAGCCCAAGCTCGTAGGCCTCTTTCACTTTGGCCATCAACCCGGGGTCAATCGCCGCCGTGTCGGACAGCTGCCGAAAGGATACGAGCGGATAATACATCGCGTTCTTCGTATCCGAATCCAGATTGGAATCATAGCCGGGATCGCCGGGTACGACGGCCGTTCCGTTGTAATCCGTCATGAATTTCGGCTTCTCGGCGAATGAGGCCCGATACGCGTCGGCCAGAATGGCGCCCATCGTCTCCCGCTTCAGCTCCCCCTCCGGATAACCGGAGAAAATCGTCATGCTCACATCCAACAGCCGGGACAACGCATGGATAAACGCCTTCGCGGTCATTGTCTCGCGCGGACGGAAATTTCCGTTTCGATCCTTGCCCATGACGCCCAATTGAATCAGCTTCTCGATCTGATTGCGGTAGTAGGCGTCTTCGCCGACTGTCGTATCCCCCGTCATTTCGGGAAAGATCGCCGACCAATCGCCCGTTGAAGCCGCCCGTCTTACGCCGCTATGCAGATACGAAGCGATGGCTGCCGCCGTGCGGTCCCCGGCCTGGCCCTCTCCGATTATCCCGGTCGCGACGATGCGGGCGAATTGCTTGGCCAGCGCTTCCTTGTAATGCGTCCCGTCGATCTTGTTCGCCGGATGGCCGTTGGCATAGCTCCCGTCGTTCGTCTTCCCGGGCGTTTCCCCCGCTTCGATCGACATGAAGACGGCCGTCGTCGCGTCTGTCCCGATTTCGTTGTAATACTTCAAGCTTTCGGTATTCAAGTCGATGAGCGTAATCCCGGCCGCCTCGGCCAATCTCTTCATCAGCGCGGGAAACTTACGAACGACGAAAGAATTCGTAAAGACCTGAGCAGGCGCATCCCCGTCGACTCTCGACATCGGCGTGACCATGACCGGAATCATTCCTCTGGAGCGGATGGCCGGAAGATAAATCTCCGTCATATAGGTCTCGTACATGGCTTCGCTGGACCCTCTGCCGAAACGTCTATGCTCGTCATAGCTTTCATCGTTATGTCCGAACTGAATGAGGATGTAGTCGCCGACGCGGCCCGCGAGCAGAATCTCGTTCAGGCGGCCTTCCCAATACGAGTTTTTGAACGAGCGACCGCCCATCGAATAGTTCACGACGTTCACATGACCCGGATCGAACAGAGCTCCGATAATCTGTCCCCAGCCGCTCATCGGCGCCTCGTCGAAGGTGTAGGTTTTGACCGTCGAATCGCCCAGGAGGAAAATCGTCGGAATGCTTCCGGCAGCCCGTTCCTGCGGAGGCACCGGCTCAAGCGCAATTTCCTCCAGCCCGACGGGAACGCCGACTGTGCTAGGCTCGATCTCAATATCGATCGTATTCAGGCCGTTCACATACGTATACGTCCACTCCCTGCCTGCCCTGTCGGCCTTGAATCGGATAGGCAGCCGTTTCGCCGCGTCCCAATAGCCGTCTTGTACCAAACGGTCGGCATGCATGCCGGATACCGATACTGTCGTATGCTCGGCTTCCGATGCGGTATTGACGCGAATCCGGTACGCGCCGGGCGGCGCGTCGATCCGAAACGCCATGCCGTAACGGTTGTAGTGGTCGCCCTCGAAGCCCTGTTCGGCCTCGAACGCCGTATCCGTGAGATAGAAGCCCGTTCCGTCCGACGTAATGCCCCCGGCATGAACGCTTCTGGGCGGAAGCGCGCACGTCTCGTCCACGAATCCGTATCCGACGGCCGGATCGTACAGCGGCGCGCCATTGTTCTCGTCATGGACGACGGATCGGTAACCGGGCTTGGGCCGATCGGTAAAATTGAATTTGCGGACAAGCTCCGTCATGCTCGCAACGCCTCCTTATTCGTGTGAGCCGTCCCGTTTCGATACGCGAAACCAGTCGGCATCCATGCAGCCTCCGCCGGAGCCGGAAGCGAACAGGCCAAGCTTGGCGCCGACCCAGTGACCTTCGGAGGCTTGGAACGCGCCTGCCGGAATTGCCTTATAGGACACTCTGTCCAGGCTGTAGCTGAAATGGCAGCTCGCGTCGATCCGCACCTCGACCCTCAGGAGGATTCGATCCGTCTCGGCCAGGCTCAGAGACCATGCCTCCTCCTCCCCCGCCTTGTCTCCCGCGGCGAGGAACAACGTCAACGACCCGTTCGCGGCATCCTCGTCCGATCTTCGAACGGCCAGGCAGCCATAGCGATAGCCGAATACGATCAATCCGCCGCTGTCGCCGGCACCCAGACCGGATGGATCGAGCTCGCACGCCGCCTGAAATTCGGGTGCCGGAAACTTCTGAAGCAGCAGGTTAGGCGCCGCATACAGGCCTCCGTTGTTCTGCCCGACGGCATACAGCCGGATGCTGCCCGCTCGCGCCCCTAGACTGTACCAGTTCTCCTGCGGATTGGCCTGCCACTGCCATTGCAGCCCGAGCTTCGGAGCGTCGAACTCGTCGGAGGCGGCGGGAACCTCGACCGGACAGGCGCAGCCCGCATCCGGCTTGCGATAGCGCAGCACGGGCTCCCCGATCGGATCGCCTTCCCGCCTTTCCCCCATAACCGGCCAGTCCTTCTCCCAGCTCATCGGCTGAAGATGAACGACCCGCCCGTAAGGGCCTTTATCTTGAAAATGAACGAACCACGACTCTCCCGACTCCAGCTCGACCCAACCGCCTTGATGCGGACCGTTCACCGGGGTTTGACCTTGATGAAGCACGATTTTGTCCTCGTATGGCCCCCAAATGCTCGTCGAACGAAACACCGTCTGCCAGCCCGTCGATACGCCGCCGGCAGGCGCGAAAATATAGTAAAAGCCGTTGCGCTTGTACAGCTTGGGGCCTTCGAGCGTCGGATGAGTCTCCGTACCGTCGTATACAATCCGCCCTTCGTCCAGTAGCCGCTTTCCGTCGGCGGACATGCTGCAGACGGCCAGCTTGTGCTTGATGCCGCTCCGGCTGTGCGCATACGCGTGTATGAGATAAGCACGGCCATCCTCGTCCCAGAACGGACATACGTCGATCAATCCTTTCCCGAACTTCACGACATGCAAGGGCGTCCATTCGCCGGCAGGATCGACGGCCGTTGTCATCAGGATACCGACATCGGGATCGCCGTAGAATATCCAGTACCTCCCGTCATGATAACGCAGGCTTGGAGCCCAGACTCCGTTCCCGTGCTGCGGCACGTCATATCCATCCAGCGGCATGCGGGGAACGGCGTGATGAATCAGCCTCCAATTGACCAGATCCCGCGAGTGCAGAATTGGCAGGCCAGGCAGATGTCCGAAGCTGGAAGCCGTCATGTAGAAGTCCGACCCGGCCCGGATGACGTCCGGGTCCGAATAATCCGCGTGCAAGACCGGATTGATATACGTGCCGTCTCCCTGATCGGAGATCCACGGGTGCTCGCGAAGAGCAGACTGCCCGCCTGACTGAGCCTCGCGCCCGCTCAAGCTTGCCATCTGGTCGGAAGCTTGATCAGAATGGAGCCCTCCGTTCCGCGTACCCATCCGGCGCTTCTCCTCCCTTTGCGACATACGAAACCTCCTCGTCGATTTTCCGGCTCCGTTTTTTACGAAGGGGACTGTTCCAGATAACGCTCCACTTCAAGCGAGCACAGCAGCAGCGGCCCGATGCCCATATAATGGTCGGAGACGACCGCTTCCGAGATGTAGTAATCGAACGTGCCGTTCCGGTCCTTGCTAAGCCCCGCTCCGTTGCAAATGCGATGGAGGTGCACGCCGTCGGCGTCCTCCGTGACCAGCCGCTCCCGAATGCCTTGCCAGCCCTTCAGCATGCCGTCGCGGAAACCGCCGCTCAAGTAGCCGAGACGCAGCCCTTTGGCCATCGCGTAGACGAACATAATGGAGCCGGACGCCTCCAAGTAATTGCCTTTCCGGTTCCCTTGATCGAGCACCTGGCACCATAAGCCGCTGTCCGAATCCTGCACGCGGATGAGCGCGTGGCACATCCGTTCGAAAATGCCGACAATCGTGCCGCGCTTCGGATGGGCGACCGGAAAATGCTCCAAGCAATCGACGACCGCCATCGCGTACCACCCCATCGCCCGGCTCCAGAAATTCGCGGACAGCCCTGTGAGCGAATCCGCCCAGTCCTGCTCGCGCGATTCGTCCCAGCCGTGATAGAGAAGGCCCGTTCGCTTGTCGCGCGTTCTGCGTTCGACCAGCAGCAATTGATGGGCCACCTCGTCCATAAGCTCCGGACGGTCGAATGTTTTCGCATACTCCGCGAGGAACGGAGAAGCCATGTAGAGCCCGTCCAGCCACATCTGGAACGGGTATATTTTCTTGTGCCAGAAGCCGCCCTCCGAGGTGCGCGGCTGGCCGATCAATTGGGCGGCGAGCGTATCGGCCGCTTTGGCGTAGCGCGCATCCCCGTTCCGGGCCAAGAGCATGAACAGGTTTTTTCCTTGATTGATCTGGTCGAGATTGTATTCCTCCAGCGTATAGGTGCCGATCGTGCCATCCTCGGCAATATAGTAGTCCATGTGCTGACGCATAAAATCGAAATAACGCCCCTCATTCAACTGCAGGCCCGCCCGCGCCATCGACATCAGCAGCATGCCCGGAACATATGCCCATCTTTCTAGCGGATACGGGTGAAAGCCGTCTTCCCGGCACTGCCGCATGATCGTTTCCGCTACCCTCGTCGATAATTTTGCCGCCAGATTCGGCATTTGTTCAGCCGCCATCGTTCATTCTCCTCTCGTCGTTGCCGAGGACGCCGCCAGACGCTCGCGCAGCCAAGCGTAAGCCGGCCCCCCGTTGATTTCGTGCCCGCCCTCGAAGAAATCCGCTTGCACCGAGTTCGGCGCTCCCGCTTCGGCATATAACCGTCGCAACTGCTCGTACGCCTTGACTGCGGGCTCGCGCGGAAAGACGCGGTCCGTATCGCCCGACTCCAGAAACAAGCCTCTGGGCGCGATCAGTCCTAACAGCTCCGGCATCTCCGCCTCCGGCAGAATACCGGGAATGTAGTTGTCGAGACAGTGGTTGCGGTCCAGAATGCTCTCCTCGAACAAGCTGGCATACCCGCTGACGACGGCGCAGCCGATTCTCGGATCGAGCGCCGCCGTGAATCCCGCCACGAGCCCGCCGCCGGAAATGCCCATGATGCCGATCCGGTCCGGGTTCACCTCGGTTCGGCTCTGCGCATAATCGATGGCGATCGACGTTTCGCGTACCCGCAAGCCGGCGAGCGTTCTGCCGGACAACAGCAGATGAACCGCCAACCGGAAGCACGAGGATTGGCCCGGCCCTTGGAGGATATCCTCCTCCAGCCTGCGGTCCCCGAAGCCGATCAACTCCGGCGCAATGGCGACGAAACCTTCGCGCGCCAGCGAAACGGCAAAATCCTTGTGCAGCCCGGCGGGGCCCGACCGCTCCGTGCCGTCCGGCTCCAGGCCGACGATCTCGCGAGCGCCATAGCCGTGCCCATGCAGAGCGATGACGGCCGGCGCAGGCTCCTCGGCCGCGCGGTCCGGAACGAGTACGTATACGCGCATCCGAAGCCCTTCCACCGTATCGATCTCCACGAGCTCGCGCGTATAACCGTCGCAAACTTTCCGTTCCAGCAGCTGCGGTTCAGGATGAATCGCGGGCTCCGGGAATCTTCCGAGCAGTCGGCCGAACGCAGCGGCCAGCTCGCTTCTCGCCTCAGCCGATACGGGCAGCCCCCGAGCTTGCCGGGCTTCCGCCGCCTGCCGCTTGATCTCGTCCAAATAATGCTCCAGCTTCGTCATGAATTCCGATCCTCCCTATGCCGTCGAGGCATTCAATAGCCCTCCGGGTGCCAGCCGCCAAAAATTTCAATAATCCGATAGGCCGCCGCTTCCTCCGAGGTCAGCTCGCGCGACCAGTCGACGCGCTTCTCCGTGTCGCCTCCCGGACCGGAGCTTGCATGCTCCTCGTAGCGGCTTGTCCGCTCGCGGTCCGGCTGCCCCCAGTTGTGCCAGCCTTCGGGCGCGACGGAGCCGTCCATAATCGTCCGAATAAACGCCACGCGGGCATAGGGGCGCCACGGCCTGCCCAGATAGACGTCCCTCACGCCTTCGCCGCTTGTAATCTCGCAGTCGAGGAATACATAGCCGTACGGCGTCCCTTCCAGGGTAGAGGCGGCGGTAATATAACCGCGGGAGCGTTTGTTATGCAGCGTGCACCGGTCGAACACGGCCGTCGCGGCGCCGAAAATATAATCAACGTCTCCTTCGATGTAGCAATCGTTGTAGTATTGCAAGCCTTTGCCCGTATAGAGCGTATCCTGATCGCCCAGCAGTGCGACGCGGCGGAACACTGCCCTTCCGGCGTCGACGAAGGCCGCTACGGCTTGACCCGTACCCGCTCCCGACGCATTGCGGATCGTCACGTTCTCCGCGGTGAACGATTCGGCCAACACATTAAGCGTGCCCGACCGGAACGTTCCGAGCGGCTGGCCGTCCTCGCCGAGCGTATGAGCATTGTCGGACCAGGTCACGATCGTCCGGTCCCGGTCTTCTCCCAGCAGTAAAATCGGCGGCGCCGTCTCCGGAATCGTGATTTTCTCTTCGTACACGCCGGGCTTGATTCGGATCGTGACCGGCCCGCCGCCCTCCTTCGCGAGCGAATCGACGGCGTCCTGCAGGCGGGTATAATCGGCATCTCCTCGAACAGAAACGGTTATCAACACGGCTGCTCTCCTTTCCAATACGAACAGTATTCATTATAATCTAGGATCAAGACCAGTTGAGCGGATAGGGAGGCGCGACAATGTCCTCTTCGATGGACGCAACGCCCAAATATTATCTAGATGGCGGAAGGGTCAGCCTTCAGCGCATCAAGCGCCACGGGGCGACGGCGATGCCTCGGCCGCACAGCCACGAAGCCGTCGAACTGTATTATCTGCTGGACGGCGAACGCGTGTACTTCGTGGACGGCAAGGTAATCGCTCTGCGCAAGGGCGAACTCATCGCCATCGCCGAGCATATCATTCATTCGACGGCAAGCTCCGAGATCGCCGAATTCGAACGCGTTCTGATCCACTGCGACATGTCCGCGCTGCCCGGATCGCTCGGCGGCTTGAAGCTGTTCGAAGCGGGCGAGCCGTTTCGCGTATTCGCGCTCAACCTGCGCGAACGCGAGGAGGCCGAGCGGCTGATGCGGCGAATGCTGGAGGAATGCGCTCAGGCAAAGCCCTATTACGAGGCCTGCTGCGTATCGCTGCTCGCGGAGCTTGCCATTCTGCTCGGACGCTCCGAGCGCGCGGCATCGGCAAGCGCTTCCCGCGATTCCCTGCATGCCAAAGTATCGGAGATCGCCGACTACCTGCAGCGGCATTATCGCGAATCGTTGACGCTGGCCGACACGGCCAAGCATTTTTACTTAAGCAGCTCTTACCTGAGCCGAATCTTCCATCGGCTGACCGGCTTTCATTTTCGCGAGTACATACTCCATCTGCGCATCCGGGAGGCACAGCGCCTGCTCGCCCATTCCCGCAAAAGAATATCGGACGTCTCGCTGGATGTCGGCTTCGAGCATCTGTCCCACTTCAACAAAGCGTTCAAGCAGGCTTGCGGCTTGACGCCCATGCAGTATCGCAAACAGGCGAAAGCGGATCCGAACCGTCCTTACGAAGGCTAGCGAAGCTCTGTCAGGGTACAGGCGTGAAGCCGGATTTCCGGCTCGGCCGCGACGCGGAGCCTCAGCCCTCCCAGCGTCAGCCTGTCGGCGTAGCGTGCGATAACGCCGTTGACCGACTCTGCCGTGAAGCCCTCCACGGTCAAGCCTTGAAGCGGCAGCTCCGGCAATCCGTTGATCAGCAGCGCGGTCTGCGCGCCGACGCAGGTAATGTCGCGAAGCGTCACATTCCGAATAACCGGCGTTTCCTCCGACACCTCATGCACCCGCTCGTCATACCCCTCCGAGCCTTCCTTGCCCGCATAGAATAGATGAAAGGATACCGCTTCAAGCGGAATGCCGGACATGTGAATCCGTTCCATCACAATATCCTCGACGACGCCGCCCCGGCCGCGCGCACTCTTGAAGCGTATGCCGATATCCGTATTCATAAACCGGCAGTCCGAGACGCGAACCGCTCTGACGCCTCCCGACATCTCGCTGCCCACGACGACGCCCCCGTGCCCGTGGTAGACCGTGCAGTTGCGGATGGTGACGAACTCGCAGGGCAGGCCGCGCTTCCTTCCTTCTTCGTCCTTCCCCGATTTCAGGCAGATCGCATCGTCGCCGACGTCGAACGTGCAGCTCTCGACGAGCGAATGACGGCACGATTCCAGATCCAGTCCGTCGCCGTTCTGGGAGTGCCAGGGGTTCAGCACGCGCAAGTCCCGAACCGTCACTTGCTCGCAGTCCATCAGGTGCAGGCACCAGGCCGGCGAATTCTGGAACGTCGGTCCTTCCAGCCGAACGCGCTTGCAGCCTCGCAGGCTGAGCAGCGCCGGACGCAGATGCGCTCTCGCCGGCTCGTACGCTTCGGGCTCCATCACTCCTTCGGCGCGTAAAGCGTGAACGAGCGCTTCACCCTCCATCGCCTCGACGGAAGGCCACCAGATATCGCCCTCGCGGCTCAATGCCCCGCCGGACTGCGTTAGCTTGCGCCATTGGTCCTCCGTCATCTTGAAGCGCTTGACCGGCCGCCAGCCCTCCCCGCCGCCGTCGTACACTCCTTTTCCCGTGAACGCGATATCCTCAAGCCCTTCTCCGTCCAGCGGAGCCTGGCAGCGTACGGCCGATTGGCCTTCGAAGTGCGACGCGATCAGCGGATACAGCTTGGATTGCGCTTCGAAGCGCACAATCGCGCCCTCTTCGGCATGCAGCTCCAATCGACTGTGCAGGCGGAGCGGACCCGTGCGCCATATGCCGGGCGGAATGCTTACCTTCCCCCCGCCGGCTTCCGCGCAGGCATCGATCGCGCGCTGGAGCGCCTCCGTGCAAAGCGACAGCGGATCGGACTCCTCCATGTAATCCGACAGAGAGAACGTTCTTGGCGGAATGTTCGGCAACGACGGAACCGGGTAAGCATTGCTCTTGGTCGTCATTCGCATTCCCCTCCCTTATATTTCGGCCGGCTCGTAATCGAACCAGCCGAAATCCGCGTAGTTTACGCTGCTCCCCGCTTCCTCGCAAGCCGCGAACATGCCGATATAAGCGCCGGTAAATCCGCCGGCCGTATCGGTGCTGAGCAGCGTGCCGTCGGCTTCCCCGCAGAGGGTCGACCACCGGGACGAGCCTTGCTTCCTCCAGAGGAACGCATAGCGCTGGTCATGCGCCTCCACTCCGAGCTCCAGCGCATTCCCGTCGAACACGGCCGTCGCCAGCACCTTCTCTTCTCCCCGTCTTCGTTCCGTCAGCCGGATTTCCAACGCGCCGTCGAAGCGGCCGTATTCCAGCCGATAGTGGAAGTCGGCGTTTTGCAGCAGCACGAGACCCGCCTTCTCTCCGTCCTTCTCCGGCGCGAAGCGCATTTCGGTTGCGGCCCGGAAGCTCATATGCCGCTGCCTGCGGCCCACAAAGGCCGGATTCTCGTGCTTCGCGACGGAATCCGGCTTCAGCCGCAGCCGCAGCGCTCCCGGATGGTCCGCGAGACTCCAGAAGTCGCCGCGCGGCGTACGAATGAAGTTCCAGCCTGCCGCAAGCTCCGGTCCGTCGAAGTCGTCTCGCGCAGCCGCAGGCGGCCAAGGCGTCTCCGGCAGATCGGGCGCTTCGCCTTCGAGCTCCACGATGCCTTTGCCCGGATTGACCACAGGCCATCCGTCCTCCCAAGCAACCGGCACGAGAAAGGTTTCCCGTCCGAGATTGCGATAGTACCCGCCGTAAGGCCGGGAAGCCAGGCACACCATCCACCAGTCGCCTTTCTGCGTTTCGATCAGTTCGCCGTGACCGACGTTCACGATCGGATAGCCGCGTCCCAGATGACGGTGAGTCAGAATCGGGTTGCCTTTGTAGCCCTCGTACGGCCCGGTGGGCGAAGCGCTGCGCGCGATCGTAATCGCATGCGTATGGCCCGTTCCGCCTTCGGCGATCATCAGATAATATAGGCCGTTGACCTTGTACAGATGCGGCCCTTCCTGGGCATGCGCGACCTTCAGCGCTCCGCGCCAGAGGCTGGTCTTCGGACCGATCAGCTTCCCGCTCTTCAAATCCAGCTCCTGGAGCCAAATGTCCATTTCCTTCAGGTACAGCTGGCCTTCCGGCGGCACCCGATTGCCCGTATAGTAGACCTTGCCGTCGTCATCGAAGAGCAGCGACGGATCGATCCCGGGCGCATCGTCCAGCCAGACCGGTTCGGACCAGCTGCCGGCGGGATCGGTCGCGGTCACATAGAAATTGCGGCACTCCGTCTCGTTGTCCACGAACGTGGTAATCATATAGAACACTCCGTTATGATAACGCAGCGTCGGCGCCCAGATGCCTCTGGAAGGACGAATGCCGTCCAGATCAAGCTGGGACGCCCGGTCCAGCACATGGCCGATCTGGCGCCAATGGACCAGATCCTTGCTGTGAAAGATCGGCACGCCGGGGAAGTACTCAAAGCTTGAAGCGACCAGATAATAATCCTCTCCGACGCGTATGGCCGACGGGTCGGGATAAAATCCGTTCAGAATGGGATTGCTAAACCTGCGCATGCTGCGGCCTCCCTTGCTCGAAGTGTAAGAAGTAGCTTCAGTATAGTTCATGAAAACGCTAAAATGCTGGAACATCCTTGCTCAATTTTACTTTTTTTATATTTATATGTCCTATCACTGCCCCTAAACTCGCAATAACCAGTTAACTTTCTCCGCATCTCCATGTATAGTTAAGCTACAAAGGAGCGATGGTCATGAATGGGGAAAGACGGCTGAAAATCCGATTTTTCATGAGCTTGACTTTAATCTCGATCTGTTCGGTGCTTGTGCTGGCTACCGCCCTTTTTTTCTGGTTTCGCGGCAAAACCGTAGATTATGTCAACAAAGCCAACGAAAGCGTGCTGCTGAATACGGAAACGGTGTTCGCGAAATATATGGAATCGGTGCAAAATTATACGCTGTCCTTCTATCGCCATCCGAATATCAATTCGGTCATGCAGAGCGGCGACAGCAGCTGGAGCGACCAGCTGTTCAGCGCGCTGAGCCTAATCAAAGGCACGCTTACCGTCAACCCTTATCTTGAAAACGCTTATATTATGGGCCAGCGCGAGCCCGTTATGATGTTCGAGAACAATCCGCTCAGCGACGCCGCGAAAAAGGAGCTGTTCGAGCGGATCCGAAACGGCCTTATTAAGGATTCGCCGTTCGTCTGGACCGCTGAGCTTAATAACGGCACCCAAGAAACCGTCATGATGACTTATTACAATGACAAGGTGTACGACAATAGCGAATATACCGGTGCCATCGCGATCATGACGAATCTGCGCAAGCTGCAGGAGAACCTCTTCACGGACGTTGCGGGCGGCGATACGCGTTACGCCGTGCTAAGCTCGGAAGGCGCCGTGCTGATGCAGAGCAGTCCTCATGGAGCCGCCTACGACGACGCGCTGCTGCGACGGATCGTCGACGGAAGAAGCCCATCCGGCACGCTCGTCTGGAAGCAGGATGACGGCCGCAAGCAGTTGATCACCTATCGCCTGGCTCCGAAGCAAGGGCTCTGGTTTCTCTCGGAGACGTCCTATCGGGACAGCATACGCGATATTTCCAATGCCCTGCTGCTCTTGATCCTGCTGTGCGCCGGGCTTTCCATCGCGGCTTCCGCCGTGGCGGCGTTCGTCTCGCATCGCATGTACAAGCCCATCGGCGCCTTGTTCGGCAGCATCAGAAGCTTGTCCGGCGAACGTCTCGCCGTATCAAGCTCGGGCGGCTTCGAGGAGGCGAACCGGGAGCTGGAGCGGATCGCCGGACGGTTCGGCGAGCTGAAGCGAGAGAACGAAGACAGCGCGCTGCTGGCCTGGCTCACGACGCCCTACCGTTCCGGCGAGGAGCTGCCGTCCGCGCTTCCGCTGCTGAAGGACTCCTCCGGCAACGCCGCCTTCTGCGTCGCGGCGCTGCAGCTGGAAGCCGGCTACGCCGATAGCGGAGAGCGATCGGGCGCGGAGCGGCTCAAGAGCCTGCCCCGCGAGATTGAAGCCTTGTTCGAAGGGACATGCGCTTGCCGCGGCTTCTTCCCGCATCCGGGGACTGCCGTTCTCATCGTTAGCGAAGCGAGAGAAGGCAGCTTCGGCGATCAAGGCGTCTCCCGCGAGCGTTGGGAACGGCTCGAACAGCATGTTCGGGCCTGGCCCGGCACGCGATGCGCGATCGGCGTCAGCCGCCTGTCCGCCGATCCTTCCCAGATGAAGACGTTGTACGAGGAAGCTCGCGACAGCTTGCAGTTCATGAAGTTTCAATACCGGACGCCTGTCGTCTACGCGGAGGATGCCGCGCAGCTGTCGGACGCGCCGATGGCG
The DNA here is from genome assembly GCF_042651945.1 of Cohnella boryungensis. Taxonomy (NCBI): domain Bacteria; kingdom Bacillati; phylum Bacillota; class Bacilli; order Caryophanales; family Paenibacillaceae; genus Cohnella; species Cohnella boryungensis. Next base: position 50,078 of record NZ_JBHSED010000017.1, read on the forward strand.
GACAGCGCGCTGGAGTCCGTCCTGCAGGTGGTCCGCGAACAGAAGCACGAGCTGATCCCGCGCGCCGTGGAGCGCGTGCTCGCGGAAGCCGGCGTGTACCGGGCGGAGCAGGCTACGATCGCGCTGTCCCGGCTCGCTTCGGACCTCTCCGGCATCGCGGAGACCGGCGTTGCGGGCGGCGGCGCGAGGCACGCGGACTTCCTGGAGCTCTATCAGCGAATCTGGAGCCTCTCCAGCTACGAGGAGCTGAGAGCATGGCTCGAACAGCTTTGCTTTAAAGCCTACGAGCGGCTGAAGGAACGGAATGCCGTGCAGACCCGGGATATCGCCGGAGAAGCCATTGCCTACATTCGCGCGCACTTCTCCGATCCGACGCTTTCCCTCAACGCATTGGCGGACAAGCTTGCGATCAGTTCCCCTTATCTGAGCCGGTTGATTACGGAATCGACCGGAAGCAGCTTTCCCGACTTCGTCAATCTGGTCCGGCTGGAGCATGCCCGATCGCTGCTTGTGACAGAGCTGGAATTGGACATTCGGGCGATCGCGGAGAAATCGGGCTACGGCAGCAGCACTTACTTTACGACCTTGTTCAAGAAGCGATACGGGATGACGCCGACGAAGTGGCGGCTTAACCATATTGTGCAGCAGCACGAATAATCGCATGCCCCGAGTCCGCGGATTCGGGGCATGCGATGCTTTTTTGAGCGATTTCAGTTTTTTGAAGGTCGGCTTCGACCTGCTTTTTTAAGCGATTTCACTTCTTTATGATGGCGCTTTCATAGCGAAGCGAATAAGCTTGTCTCAGTAAAGCGCTTACGGCCCGCATTGCGATGCGAAGCTGCTTTAGCGCCATCCCTAAACGAAGGAAAAGGAGTGAAACTCGATGTCGGAAGAAGCCTATCGATTGTCCAACAAGCCCGACCGCAGGAAATGGCTCAGATCGCTGCGCAACGACAGCTCGCTCTTCCTGCTGGCGCTGCCTGGCGTGATCGCGCTGATCCTCTTCGCGTATTTGCCGATGAGCGGTCTCATTCTCGTGTTCAAGAATTACAATTACAACGGCGGTATCTTCGGAAGCCCCTGGGCGGGCTTCGACAACTTCGACTTCTTCTTCTCCAGCATGGACAGCGCCATTCGGGCGACGCGCAACACGGTCATGCTGAACGTGCTGTACATGCTGACCGGCACCTTCTTCTCGGTCGCCATAGCGATTGCGCTGAACGAGCTGAGAAGCAGAGGCTTCATCCGAATTACGCAAAGCGTCATGTTTTTCCCTTACTTTATTTCATGGATCGTCATCGGCGCCATCCTGTTCTCCTTGCTCGACTTCGAGAAGGGCATCGTCAACCGCATGCTCGAAATCGTGGGGATGCAGCCAATCGACTGGTACGCGCGCCCTTGGCTGTTCGTCGTTGTCCTCGTGCTGGCGAATATTTGGAAAAGCGCAGGCCATGGCGCCATCATCTACTACGCGGTGCTTCAGGGCATCGACACGTCCTACTATGAGGCGGCCCGAATCGACGGCGCTTCCAGATGGCAGCTGATTACCCGGATTACCCTTCCGATGCTCATTCCGTCCATTATTTTGCTGACGCTGCTCGGCATCGGCGGAATGCTGAAGGGCGATCTCAGCATGATCATGGGCGTAACCTTCCTCAACCCGCTGCTGCTGCCGACCACCGACATCATCGATGTCTTCGTCTACCGGACGGCGATTCGTTCCGGCGAGTTCGGCTTCGCTTCGGCGATTACGCTTTACCAGTCCGTCTTCGGATTACTGCTCGTGCTTCTTGCCAACAAGCTGGCCGGCTGGTACGACAAAGACAGCAAATTATTTTAGGGAGGGCGCGTCATGGCGATCCGGGAAAACAAAACGCTGCTGGTCACTTTCTACGTCTTCATCGCTCTATTCTCCGTTATCTGCTTGATCCCGTTCGTTCTCGCGGTATCGGGCTCTCTCTCTACCGAGTCCCAAATCGCGGCCAACGGCTACTCCTTCTTGCCGCAGGGCTTTACGCTGGATACGTATAAATTCATGTTCGGCGCCAAATCCGAAGAGATTTTCCGGGGCTATCTGACCTCGATTACCGTCACGGTTCTAGGCACCGTATCCGCCGTGCTCGTCACGTCCGCCTATGCTTACGTCATAACCGCCAAGGGCTTCCGCTACCGCAACATCTTTGCCTTCTTCGCCTACTTTACGATGCTGTTCAGCGGCGGCACGCTACCCTGGTACATTCTGACGACGAAATATTACAATCTCGACGATACGCTGGCGGGACTGTTCGTTCCGTATCTGCTCAACGTATTTCTAATGTATCTGCAGGCAAACTATTTCAAGAGCATTCCGCATGAGGTTGTCGAATCGGCCCAGATGGACGGCGCAGGACATTTCCTGATCTTCTTCCGCATTATGCTGCCGCTTGGCCAGGTGGGTCTGGTCACCATCTCGCTCTTCTACGCGCTGCAGTTCTGGAACGATTTTTTCCTGCCGCTGATGCTCGTTACGGACGAAAAGCTGTTTACGATCCAGTACATGATGTACTATATGATGGCCAACATTCAATTCCTCGCTTCCGGCAACGCTGCCCGAATCAGCGGCGCGATCATCGCTCCGCCTTTGGAGACGGCCAAGCTCGCCATGACCTGTCTGACCGTGCTGCCGATTGCGATCCTGTATCCATTTCTCCAGCGCTACTTCGTCAGAGGCATCATCGTCGGCTCCGTCAAAGGCTAACCGGCCGTTCCTCATGGCCGGGTCGCCCGGGCAGAAGCGCCGCCATTCGCAAAACCTAAGCGATTTCATGTTTTTTAAGGTCTCAAATCGCGCAATTTTTAACGTTTTCAACATTCTTAAGATAGCGACGCCCCGAATGTAAGCGTATTCTGAAATCGCTTACCGGAACCGCAAAAACAATATTAGGAGGTCATGTTTTATGGTACGTCGCATTACTTGGGTCTCGTTGCTCGCCCTCATTCTCGTCTTGTCCGCATGCAGCACGAAATCGAATGAAAACGGCTCGGCGAGCTCAAGCTCGCCCGCGGGCACTCCATCCGGAGAGACGCCTTCCGCAGGGGGCGACCCGACGAAGGCCGATTTCTCCGAGCCCGTCAAATTAAAGTTCGTGTTCTATACCGGACAATCCAAGCGGATGGCCGAGCTGGCCGGCAACGAGCTGAAGGAGCTCGTCAAGAAAGAAATCAACGCCGAGCTGGAATTCGTCTATCTGCCTTGGTCCGAATACGGCGGCGGCAAGACGGACCTGATGCTCTCCTCGGGCGAAGAGTTCGCCGCCTATACGGACATCAATTATATGTCCAAATCGGTCTCCAAAGGTCTGTATGCGGATCTGACCTCCTATGTCGACGCCTATGCGCCGGATATGAAAATCAACGTCGCGGCCGCTTCCTTCGACGCCTTCAAGCTAAACGGCAAGCAATACGCGATTCCGGTCGGCAACCGGGCAAGCTCGGCCGCTTTCTACAGCGTTATGGTTCGTCAGGACCTACTGGAGGAGGTCGGAATGCAATCGATCAACTCGCTCGCGGAGCTGGAGCAATATTACGACAAGGTGCACGCCAAGTACCCGGATATGATCGGCTTCGCGGCTACGGACGCCACGTATATGCTAATGTACGAATATACGGATAAAAACTTGAACTGGATCAACAATTTTATCGCGGTGAACGAAGCCGACAACGACGACAAGCTGATCAATTGGTACGATACGCCTGAATTCAAAGCCTACGCCGACCTGATGAACGGATGGTACAAAAAGGGCATCATCCCGAAATACGCCATTACCAATCAGCCCCAGCTGTTCTCCGACTGGAACGCGGGCAAGGCGATGTTCTTCCCCGGAACGGCGACCCGTCCGATCGAAGGCATCGCGGGGATTACGCAGGCGGTTCCGACCGCCAAGCTGCAAAACCACTTCCTGAGCAAGAACGGACGTCCGAAAATCAGCCGCGGCACCTATAACACCGCTTATTTCGTATCGGCCAACGCCAAGCATCCCGAGCGGTACGTCGCTTTCTTTAACCTGCTGCAAAAAAATCAGGAGCTCTACGATTTCTTCACCTACGGCATCAAGGACAAGGACTATACGCTGGATGAGAACGGCCGCGTGACGAAGCTGACCACGGACCTGTTCTTCGACGACTGGATGATGATGAACGACAAATTCATGCGCTTCGAGAAAAACGTGCCCGACGAATTTATCGAGCAGTACAAGCAGTGGGACAACGACGCGATTCTGTCCAAGACAGCCGGCTTCAACTTCGACAACACGGCGGTCAAGAACGAGGAATCGAAGCTGTCCGGCGTATTCACGGAATTCGTCTCGCCGATCGCCAGCGGCTTCGTCGATTATGAGACGCACTTCCCTAAAGCCCTCTCCAAGCTGAAGGAAGCCGGGCTCGACAAATATATCGCCGAATACCAGAAGCAGTTCTCGGCTTGGTATGCCAGCAAATCCTAAGCTGTTCCCATGAAGAAACGCTCGCTCCAGGAGGATACTATCCCCGGAACGAGCGTTTTTTGGCTTGATGGCGCCCCGCCGTTCCAGCCTGCGGAAGGCGCGGCTCGCGATTCTCAGGACTAGACGGGCTGAATGACAACGACCTCATCCGCGCTCGTCGGCAGCTCAAGCAGGCCATCGCTATGCAGAGTCGCCGGAATCGGGCTTCCGTCAATTCGATAGGCCCGCACCGGAACATCCGCACGCAGGCGAAGCGTCCTTCCGCTTCCCGACGTTACCCGGGCTCTCGTCAGACGGCCTTCATGCCACTCCAGATCCAATTCGAAGCCTCCGCGCGCGCGAAGTCCGGCAATGCGGCCGCTCGGCCAGGCCGTCGGCAAAGCCGGGAGCAGGCTGATATGGTCAAGATGGCTTTGGAGCAGCATCTCAGCTATGCCGGCCAGAGCCCCGAAATTTCCGTCTATCTGGAAGGGCGGATGATTGTCGAACAGATTCGGCAAGGTCGACTTTCTCAGCAGGGCCATTGTATGGTCGTAAGCCTGATCGCCGTCAAGCAGGCGCGCCCAGAAGTTGATAATCCAGGCTCGGCTCCACCCCGTATGTCCTCCTCCGTTGGCCAACCGGAGCTTGAGGGTAACTTGGGCGGCCTCGGCAAGCTCCGGAGTCGCGCTCGGGCTGATCGTCGTCCCCGGGTGCAAGCCGAACAGGTGAGAAATATGGCGGTGCCCCGGCTCCTTCTCTTCGTAATCCTCCAGCCACTCTTGCAGTTGCCCGCGCTTGCCGATCTTCATCTTGGGCAGACGGGCGATCGTTTCCTCCCACCTTCTGCGCTCCGCTTCATCCGTATCCAGAATCAGGCTGGCTTGAATGGAAGCATTCAGCAGCTCGGTCACGATCTGCGTGTCCATTGCCGGTCCGTAGCATAGCGTGCCGGACTCGCCGTTCGGCAGCCGATATTCATTCTCCGGCGAGACGGACGGATTCGTGACCAGATATCCTTCCGGGCTCTCTACGAGGAAATCCAGAAAAAAGAGCGCGGCTTCCTTCATCGTATCGTAGGCTCGTCTAAGGAACCGTTCATCCGGGTTGAAGCGGTAATGCTCCCACATATGCAAGGTTAGCCAGGCTGCGCCCATGACCCATTGCGTCGCGGGGGCATAGATATCCTGCGGAGCCGTATCCGCCCATAGATCCGTATTGTGATGCGCGACAAAGCCGCGGCAGCCGTACATCGCTTGGGCAGTCACCCTTCCGTTGGCCCGCATGCGCTCAATCAGCTCGAAGAGGGGCTCATGACATTCCGCAAGGTTGCACGGCTCCGCAGGCCAGTAGTTCATTTGCGTATTGATATTAATCGTATACTTGCTGTCCCAGGGCGGCGTCATGGAATCGTTCCAGATGCCTTGCAGATTTGCCGGGAGCGATCCCGGTCTGCTGCTTGAGAGGAGCAAATATCTCCCGAAGTGAAAATACAGCGTAAGCAGCCCGGCATCCTCCTCGCCCTGCATCACCTTCTCCAGCCGCTCCGCTACGGACCGTTCGTTCCCTGCGCCCGCTCGCGAACCGAGCTCAAGCTTGACTCTTCGGAACAGAGGCGCGTAATCCCCGATATGCCTTTCCCTTAACCGTTCGTAAGCCTCATCCGCGGCGCGTCCCACTGTCTCCAAGACTTGACGCTCAGGCTCCGCGCAGCGAAATGTGCCGGCGACGGCCAGGATCAGCGTCACGGCGTCTGCGGACTCCACGAACAGATGCTCGCCGATCACCTTAACCGAGCCTCCGTCGGGGACGGCTTTGACGACGGCCGTATAGGCAAGTCCATCTCTCCCGCCGCAATCGTTGCTCATGATGATCGTATCCGCGCCCTGTCGGCCGGAACGATCCATGTATCTGCCTTTATTCCGTTCGAAGCGCGCATTGAAGGAGATAGCGCCGGGGCGGTTCGCCGTAAGGCGAATGACCATCGTCTGATCCGGAAAGCTGCAGAATACTTCCCTCCGATACTTCACTTCGCCGATTTCATAGACCGTAGACGCAATGGCCGTCTCTAAATCCAACTCCCTGCGATATTGCGCCGGATCGCCGTCGGGATGATCGAAGCGGATCAGCAGATTGCCGGCGGTCAGATAATGCCTCTCGCTTCGCGGAGTGGCGGAGAGCGCCGCTTCCGCCAGACGATGCGCTTCTTTCAGCTTGCCTTCGAACACCAATCTTCGCACTTCGGGAAGATGGGTCAAGGCGTCCGGGTTGTTGCGGTTTCTCGGTCCCCCGTACCAGACGGTATCCTCGTTGAACTGAATCAGCTCCTCCCGGACCGCTCCGAAGACCATGCCGCCCAATCGCCCGTTCCCGACAGGCAGCGCGGAGTTCCAGTCCTTCGCAGGCTCTTCGTAATGCATTAAGGTTTCAGATGAAAGCTTCATTTCTTATCTCCCTTCCGTGTCGCGTTCGAGGCTAGCCCCTCAAGTATAGTTCATAGAATCGCCTATATCTTGAAGTACCCATGCCTCTTTTCAGTAAAATTATACATTTTTGTCCCCTATTCTCCGATCAGCCTGCTAATGCAAACAGGGGTATACAAACCGGAAACGGAGGAAAAATATACCCATCGCTTAGGGAAAGAGGAGCCGTCATGAACTTCTTCGGACGTTACTTGTCGGGCGGACGAAAATACCGGAAATCGAGCGTTCCGCTTCGCGAATCGCAACGTCCCGAGCACGATCCGATCTCTCCGGACCTCAGCCGATGCGAAGATAGAATCCGGCAATTGTTTTCCTTGTCGCCGGATCTGGTTATCCGCAAATTCGTCATCCGCCAGACGGAAGCTCCGGCTATGCTGGTCTATCTCGACAGCCTGACGGACAACAATTCCGTCAACCGGGACGTGCTGCTTCCGCTCCAGACGAAACGAACCGGCGAAGGCCGGGAGCTGCCGTTGTCCTCGGGGCGCATTGCTTCGGTAGACGAATGGACCATGGTTGAAAGAGCCGTTCTGGAGGGCAACAGCATCCTCTTCGTCGAAGGCTGGACCGAAGCTTACGCACTAGGCACTTCAGGATGGCCGCAGCGGGCAATCGAGGACCCTCAATTGGAGACGTCGCTGAAGGGCGCGCACCAGGGCTTCGTCGAAACCGGCACCCAGAACATCGCGCTCCTGCGTCGATACTTGCCTCACGGGGAATTGAAAATCAAGGAAAAAATCGTTGGCCGCAGAGGCCATACCAAGGTGTACGTTCTGTACGTCGCGGATGTCGTCAATCCGGAACTGCTTCAGGAAATGGAGGAGAGAATCGAGAGCATCGACGTTGACGCGGTAATCAATACCGGCGAACTGGCCGAATTCATCGAGGACAGTCCCGTGTCGCCATTCCCGCAAATGCTCTTGACCGAACGCCCCGACGCCGCCGCCTCCCAGCTGCTGCAAGGAAGAATCGTCGTCGTCGTGGACCGATCCCCGAGCGTAATGGTTGCTCCGATTACCTTTACGTCCTTCTTCCAGAGCGTCGACGACTACAGCACCCGTTGGTCCATCGCGACCTTCCTAAGGCTGCTGCGGCTGTTCGCGTTCTGCATCGCCGCTTTCCTGCCCGCCTTCTACATCGCGGTCACTTCGTTTCATTATGAAGTGATTCCGTTCAAGCTGCTGCTGACGCTGGGAGAATCCCGCGGACAGGTGCCCTTCCCGCCATTCGTCGAAGCGATCTTGATGGAAATCACGCTTGAGATGCTGCGCGAAGCGGGCGTCCGCCTTCCCGCTCCCGTCGGGCAAACCGTCGGCATCGTCGGCGGCATCGTCATCGGACAGGCGATCGTGCAGGCCGGACTGGTCAGCAACATTATGGTCGTCGTCGTTTCGTTTACGGCGATTGCCTCGTTTATCCTGCCCAACTTCGATCTGGTCGCGGCCGTCCGGCTCATCCGCTTCTGCCTGATGATCGTCGCGGCGATGTTCGGGTTGGTTGGCATCATGATCGGAGTCATGGCTCTAATCGCGCACTTGCTGGCGCTCAATTCGCTCGGCAGGCCTTATTTCAGCCCGTTCGGCCCTGTCCGTTTTGCCGACTGGAAGGACGCGTTCATGCGGGTACCTCTATGGAAGATGAACAAGCGGCCGCTAAGCGCGAGCCCCGTTCAGGCGCGAAGACAGGGCCGAACACGCCCCGACCCGGAAGGAGAACAACCGTGAAAGCAATCCTATCGGCCGACATTACCACCCTGCAATTTGCTTGCCTCATCAGCGGATTTCAGATCAGCATCGCTTATCTTCCCTTGCCTCGTTTACTGGCCGAAGGCGCCGGAACGGACGGATGGATGACGATTATTGTGCTGTGGCTGTTATCCGTCATCGCCAGTATCTGCGCCGTCCGCCTTATGCGGAGGTTGCCCGAAGGAACGGTGCTGGACCTGATCTCGAAGCGGATCGGCAAATGGGCGGGGAAAACGGCGGCTTTCGTATTCTTCGTTTATTTTGCCGCTATGGCCTATGACGGCTTTGTGCGGACAACGAATATTACGCGATCCTGGCTGCTTCCCGAAACGAAAGTCTACGTGATGCTGGTTCTGCTGCTCATTCCCGCTTATGCGATTGTCAAGGGCGGGCCGCTTCTCGCGGGGCGCTACGCCGAATTCGTATTTCTGATCACCTGCTGGACGCCGCTCATCTTCTTGTACCCGCTGAAGGATGCCCATTGGCTTAATCTGCTGCCGATGTTCAAGGAGGGTATCCTTCCGGTATTGACGGGAGTTAATCACGTCCTCTTCTCCTTCGTCGGCTTTGCGGCAACCTTGTTCCTGTATCCTAATCTAAAGCACAAGCAGTATGCCGTGCGAGGAGTCTTATTGGCCAATACCCTGACCGCAGCTCTGTACATCTGGATCACGATCATCTGCTTCGTCTATTTCAGTCCGGACGAGATTACCGAATTCAACCAACCCGTCATCTCCATGCTGAAAACGATCGAGTTTCGCGTCATGGAACGAATTGAAGTTCCGTTTATCGCTTTTTACCTGCTCATCTACTCCATGATCTGGATTCCAGCCAGCTATTTGACTGTATTCTGCTCCGACTGGCTGCTGGGAACCGGAAGCATACATCGGCATTTGCAGTTTTTTTTCGTCCTCCTCGTCGTCTCTTCCTTCTTCTACTTCCCCTCCTTCAATCAGAACGAAAATCTCGAAACCCAGCTGGGGAACGCCGGCGCCGTGCTGGAGTATATCGTCCCGGCCGTTCTGCTCTTCTTTTTCTGGGCGCAGGATAAGCTGCAAAGGAGGGCGTAGGATGAGGACGCCAGGCAAGCTTGCTTTTCTAGTTGCTATACTGTTGGCCCTTACGGCCTGCAACGATAGGCTCGATCTGGAAAACGCCACGATTCCGCTCGCGCTCGGCATCGACCTCGACGAGAACGAACAACTGGTCATGTACACGTCCAGTCCGGTATTTATAAAAAATTCCCAGAACAAAAGTCTGGAAACGAAGACGAAGGCTTTGGCGCCCCGGCAATCCCGCGCCTCGCAGGGAGCCGAGATGTCCGGTCTGTTGACGGGGAAAAATTATCAGGTTATCGTTGTCGGCGGCCGCCTTCTGAAGCATAAGGAGTGGTACTCGCTGCTCGACGTTCTGTTTCGCGACACCAAAAATACAACGACGGACCGCATGATCTACTATAAAGGCTCGCTCGACAACATCATGGACAAGAAAGATCCCGACCAACCGATCCTGCCCTTGCTGCTGCGATCGATGGTCGATTCGAAAAGCAAGCGCTCGGAGACGGTGCTGACCACCGTGCAAGAGCTTCACAGGCAAGTGTACGAGAAGGGCGTGACGCTCTCCATCTCCGAAATCGACCTTCAAGAGGGGAGCATCGTCATGAAGGGAACCGCCCTGCTCGACAACGACGGCGTATATGTCATGTCTCTGAACGCGCAGGAGACGGGCATGTTCCGGATTTTGAAGAAAGAGGCCCACAGCGGAATCAACTTCAGCTATCGACTTCCCGGCATTCCAAAAACCGGACATTTTAATACGAATGTGCTTAGTTTCAGCACGGCCGGGACTAAAGTAAAGATCAAAACCTCCTATCTCGATGATCGCTTCATATTCGATATTAAAATTACGCTTCCCGCGTCCTTATCGGAATTGATGTTTCCGCACGATATTCGGGAGCAAGCCAAAGAGTTGGGAAAAAAGCTGTCCTATCTCGCTCAAGAGCAATTCGCAGAACTCATCAAGCAATTCCAGCAACGTCGCATCGACCCGATCGGCCTCGGTATATACGCCCGCGCTTACGAATACAAGCAGTTCAAAAAAGTACAGGATCGCTGGGCCGATGCGTTCGCTGAAGCGAAAGTCAATGTCAAGGTTGACGTCAAAGTCAAAGCGACGGGCCCCGTGCGTTAAGCATCTCTCAAGATGACTTAAATGGTACCGGGTCGGTCGCATGATCCTACTGATGGAAGGCCATCCTCTCGTAACGCTTCTATGTTCTTTCTTCCCCACACGACAATGGACTCGATTATGGGTCCCAATTCTTCTCCCGACTTCGTGAGAGAATATTCTACCCTCGGGGGAATTTCAAAGTACTGTTCTCTATGTACAATGCCGTTTTCACATAGTTCTTTAAGACAATTGGTCAGCATCGTGCCTGTGATACCAGGCAGCAATCGTTTTAATTCGTTATATCGCACCGATTTGTTCTTGCATAAAACCGATAAAATAGGCAAATTCCACTTCTTGCCGATAACATCGAACGCAAAGGTTGCCGAACAGATCTCATTTAGGATTTTCGTGTTATCCACTCGTACTCATCTCCATTAGTATCGTTTTTGATACTTAGTCAGAATAATGATAGTACTTGTGATTATATTTGTTGAATATATAATTGTCTACACAAAACACAATAAGGATGTGTTCGATATGAATAATATGAGCTGCAATCTTGAAACGGGCATTTGCGGTACTGCTGAAGACAGTTCAACGGATATCATCGATTTTAATCAGCAGGTAAAAAAAGCAACTCTCTACTATTTTACCGACCCGATATGCTCGCATTGTTGGGCCCTTGAGCCGGTCTTAAATCGGTTTATTGAACAGTACGGCCAATATTTTCGGACTTCGATTGTTATGGGAGGGCTATTGCAAAGCTGGCGGGGCTTCTCCGACAGATCAAATGGCATTCAAAAGCCCTCTGATGTTGCAGAGCATTGGAAAGAGGTTGGGATTCACTCTCGCATGCCCATCGATGGCTCACTGTGGCATAATAATCCCATCCAATCCTCTTATCCTGCGTCTAGGGTTTTTAAAATCATTCAAGCTAATCATGGAATGAAAAGTCACGATTATTTACGAAAAGCTCGGGAGGCTGTATTTGCATTTAACAAAAATATTGGGGAAGAACAAGTTCTAATAGAGATCGTGAATCAGATAGGTTTAGATGGAGCAGATATCGTTGAACAAGCCGGCACTGAGCATGCCCAGCAATTGTTGGACATGGACTTTGATCTGGCCAGAAGGTTCGGTGCGACAGGGTTCCCCACAGTCGTATTGGTTAATGAAGAAAATCAAGGACTTAAAGTGGTTGGCGCGCAAGCTTTGCAAGCTTATGTAACGGCATTAAGTAAAATACTTAATGAAAATCTTACTCCTGCCAGTGCGCCTGCACTGCACGATTGGTTGAGAAGAGAAAAGCGCCCTATTTTCTCCAAAGAAATTGAAGTCATGTATGATTTACAGAAAGAAGCCGTGATTTCATTTGTTCAACAAGCGCTGCCGGATAACTCTTACCGCGTTCAAGAAATTCTAGGTGAAGTCTATCTTGAGAGCATCTAATTGAGATTCTGCATGCCATGCCTATTACGGCTTGGTTCTCCAATGCCAAAATTAACGGGGGAGCCCAGGAGCATCGGAAGCGCGGAAATTACTTTATTTTAATGACTACCTTTCCTTTGGCGCTCCCTCCTTCAAGATATTTCAACGCTTGCGGTGCTTCCGCAAATTGAAATACCTTATCAATAATAGGAATAATACGGCCTTCTTCAATAAATTCCTTGATTTTCTTTAATTGCACTCCGCTAGGCTGCATGAAAAGGAAATGGTAACTCGTCCGAGTTTTCTTCTCAAGCGCTGCAAGCTTACGACTTACGATTGATAAAAGCGTGGTCTTTAACCAGCCTAATTGCGCTTCCTTGCCGAATCTTGCGTTGGGGAGGCCGGAGATGGATACTATTTTTCCACTTGGTTTCAGTATCTGAAATGATTTTTTCAAGATTGAGCCCCCTAACGTATCATAGACAGCATCATATCCCGTAAGCAGTTCTTCAAAATTCTCTTTTCTATAATTAATGATTCGATCGGCACCCAGGGATTTGACTAACTCATAGCCTTTATCGCTTGCTGTAGTTGCGACATAAGCCCCCATCAATTTGGCCAGTTGAATGGCAAAAGTGCCTACGCCGCCAGATCCGGCATGAATCAGAATCTTTTGGTCTTTTTGAAGCTTCAAAATATCGTAAAAGGCTTGATACGTCGTCAGCCCGACCAGCGGAATCGATGCCGCTTCTTCAAAGCTAAGATTCCTAGGCTTCAGGGAAATATCCTCCTGATGAACAGCTATATATTCAGCTAATGTCCCGATTCTGTCTTTACGGGGTCTTCCGTACACTTCATCTCCGAGCTTAAAGTCATTCACCCGGTCACCAACCTTGATGACAACACCAGAAAAATCATTCCCCAAGATTAAAGGCATATTATACTTCAGCAGGAATTTAACCTTCCCTTCTTTGACTTTAATGTCGATAGGATTCAAGCTGGCTGCGTGAACTTCCACCAGTACATCGTGTTCTCCTATGTCGGGCATTGGCCTTTCTGTCATCAGTAGAGGTACATCTTTTCCGTATTTCTCAATGATCATAGCTTTCATACCTATCACCCTTTTATGATTATTGGTTTAAACTCATAAACCGAATGGGCAAAAAAAGTTTATTTCCCTTTAGATCTTTGCCGATCAAGATTTGTTACATTGAGCTTCAATGGTCGCAATTAACGATTTGAGTTGTTCAAGCGGTTTACGGATCGTTAGTACATAATGATTTTCTACGCTTTTCTTTTCGTAATCAACGAAGCCAGACTGCTTCAGCACCTTCAAATGATGGGAGATCGCCGGCCTGGACAAATTGATGTGTTCCGCTATCATATTGACGTTAAGTCCAGACTTATGCTGTGCAAGCAGCAGAATAATGGCTTGACGGTTTTCATCCTTCAGGGCATCCAGTAACGGAATATAATCTTTAAATTGCTGCACCGTATGCTCGATATGCTGGCTCATACATGCCATCCTTTCAGTTTATTCGTTTAATCATGTAAACATAAATTTAACCCACTTGATTATTAAATCAAGCTCAATCTTACCGGACTCGTTTCAAGATAAAGCGAGCTGCCCGAAGGCAGCCCTGTTTGGAGTCATTGCATTATTCTCGATCTGTCCTGTAGTGCCTGCTATTCCGGCTGGTTTCCGGTCCCCGCTCCGACTTTGTAAGAAGGCATGACATTGTCATACATGAGGTGAAGAACCATACCTACCGCAGCATGATCTAATAGATGGCAATGATCCATCCACATGCCGGGATTATCTGCCGTAAACGCCACTTCGTATGTTTCATCCGGGTTGACATTTAACGTATCGGTAACCCATGGCGTCTTCACGTTCTTGCCATTCTTCTTCAGCACTGTCATATGATGTCCATGAAGGTGCATGGGATGCTCCGAGAAACTTTTGTTAATAAAAGTTGTCTTCACCCTCTCGCCTTCCTTCACAACGAAGGTCGGCGTATGGGGGTAGACTTCTCCGTTAATGGTCCATAGGAAAGTGAAATTCCCATCATAGAATCCCATCTTATTACCTATGATCATTGTAAATTCCCGATCGAACGTCTTTACGGCAGTTACTTCATTCTCGGCCGGTTGACCGTATCTCGACGGATCGAACTGGCCGGAATCCGCTTGGAGGTCCGGTTGCTCCGGTGGAGAATTCGTGTAGAAAATTACGCCAGGCTGATCGGAATTTGCATCATCGCCGATCATGAATAGAACAGGCCGGTCCGGCATCGTGAAGACAACATCGTACCTTCCGCCCGCCGCAAGTCTGAACGCTGTCCGGTCAGGCAGTAAGTCAGGGTTCTGAATGGGGGAGCCATCTATGTCTGTGATCTGATAGGCTGTCCCTTGAAGCATATATTTCTCCGATAGTTGATTCGCATTAACAAGCCTGAGCTTCACCCGCTTCCCCGATTCCATTCGCATCCTCTTCATAAGGTCATCGTTCACAAATGCGGTTCTTAGTCCTTGATCCGTAACCCAGTCGTGGTTAATCAGAGTCAGCTCTACATCGTAAGTTTCGATCTCATGCGCAGGCTCGACAATAAACGTACCGAAGAGGCCTTTCAACACTTGCTCAGCCGCTTGCTGGTGAGAATGGAACCAATAGGTCCCCGCTTGATTGGCCCGAAATTTATAGGTGAAGGACTCCCCCGGCTTCACGGCATCCTGAGTCATACCCGGCACGCCATCCATCGCATTCGGTACGTTGTATCCATGCCAATGAATGGTGACTCCTTTATCGATATCCTTGTTGATCAGCTTGACTTCCACCATATCTCCCTGCCGCGCACGAAGCTCCGGGGCAATTACTCCATTGTATGTCCAAGTCTCAACCTTCGCTCCCGAGGCTAGCAGAATCTCCTGTTTTTGCGCCACAAGCTCGTATCGGACATCTGCGGGGGCCGACAAATCTCCTGTCAGCGCCGCCACTTCCACCATATTGGCGTGATCATGATGCTTATTCCGGCCCGATAGCATTGTGGGCGTTCCGCCGCCTTCGTCCAGCCAGTGGTGGTTCATCATATCGGAAACTTCCGGCAGCTTGGAAGAATGAAGGGATGCTGTTGCGTTGACGACCAAGAACACGACGATGACAATCGTAGTCAGCAAGCCGGACACCACGAAGCTCAAGAGCCTTCTCCATAAGGGGAATGTGACGAATTTCTCTTGCAGGATGGATTGATATCTTCGGACGACAACTATTGAGGGGACAGCCAAAGCGAGCAATAACAGAGCCGCTAATCGCAACACATCTACAAAACCTGGAAACGTCGGTTGCCAGAGGAATGTGCTGAAAGCGGTAATTCCGGAGGCAAATGCGGCGGCGATAATTGGAAGTGCCAGCATGGGATGGGCAAGCCTGGCTCGCGCATCCGCGGACAACAGATCGTGATTCAATCGCTGTAAATTATTCAGACGAGGCAGTGTCCATATCACGACGATTGCATGAGCGATTAATACAATGGGAAGGATTTGCTTGATTATTCCCTCGACGAACAACCACCCATTCCCGACCCATAGACTGATTACCAGCAAGCCCCAAATCATGCCGAGCACGAGCGCGATATGAACAAGCCAGTACAGCAGCGTCCTTGCCCTTCTTAATTTATAATGGCTGTGGATATGCGGGAGTCCGGCAAAGATTATACCTGCCGTGAACCATAAAGCTGTCATGGCGAAAGTAACCAACACGCCTGCAATTGTTTCGAACATTCGTTATCCCCCAACAATCGCCTTCAGCCGCGCGAAATTTTTCGGTTGTTCCTTCTTCATCGATTGACGCATGAAAAATTCGCCTACCTTCGGAACGCCCCCAACTTCAATCGTACAATAAACGCGACATGCCTTCTCGGAAATCGACTCAATGCGGTAGCTCTCACGAAAAGGTTGTTTGACCTCAGAGGACGTTTCCAATGTCAATAATTGATCCTGAACAAACTCCGTCACGACCATCGTTTTCTCGCTCTTGAAGCCGGAGAACTTCCCGCTCTCAAAGTAGCTCGATCCCAAACGGGCCGGTCCTTCGGGGTTGACGCGGTTCTCCAAAATTCCATTGATCCAGGAGGATCGGGCCTCCAAATCGACAATATGCGAAAATAAGGTTTTTGCGGAATTTTCAAAATTATAAGAATATTCAAAAGTGAGCATAGTTATCCTCCTTCCCTAGGCTGAGTATTTGTCTTTACGAAAAAGGATCGTCGAAAGCGCATGCGTTAAGGTACACGCCATATCTTGCCTATCCCCCGCGACCGGTTGTCGCCACCCGATGAACCCATCCGGCCTTACAAGCACGGCTCCCGTTGCGGTGATTCCGTATGCATCGAGGAAATTATTAGCGGCATTACCAAGGTCTCCGTTATTTCCACCGATTCGATACATATCGAGTTGTAATTGAAGCTTGCCTTCCACCAGTCGAGCAGCCTCTACCCAGCCCTGTCCATCCTCGCCTGTGAGCAAGACGAATCGGGAGCCGAACAAATCCAGTGAGGATATCGCTTTATCTTCTTTTTCGAGCATGATGTGCGGCGCTCGCGTGCCGGGCTGCCCTGTCCATAATTCCGGTTGTTGAATCAGCGGAAGGTCTCGCTCGTTGTCGTCCGGGATCAGAGCGCCCGTGTCATAACGATAGCCCATATTGAGCGTATGCGTATCCACAGTGATGCCTTCAGATCCTTCATGCTCACGTTGCTGGGAAAGCATCACGACCTGCTCAACGGTGTAGTCGGCCAGCGGGCGCCGCTCAGTATCGTAGGTGTTCAGCAAACCTGCACCGGCTTCTCCCCGTAAGACGGCCGCCAACTTCCAAGCGAGATTTTGCGCCTCAGAGATGCCGGTGTTGCCGCCCAAAGCGCCGCTTGGAGGTTGAACCCGGGCAGCATCGCCAACTAAGAATACGCGATTGTCCTGGAACCGATCAGACACTCTTGCCGACATTTCCCACGTCAGCGCCTTTTTCATCGTAACCGAAAGATCGGGTATGCCAACAGCGGCTTCAATTAATGCAAGACACCGCTCCTCCGGGAAATCAGCTATTGTCTCTTCATCCGGATCATACACAACGTCCAGTCGATATAGATCAGGTCGTCTGGAAGTTCCGGGATACAGAACGAGCGTTCCGCTCAGTGAGTCATTGGCAATGAAACACATATGTGCGTTTTGGTTTTGAAAATGCGCCTTCAGGTCGGCTTCAAAAATGATACTCACCAGATGGCAGATTGTACCTTCCCCGTGTTGATCGATTCCCAATTGTTTGCGTATTCCGCTCCGGCTCCCGTCTGCGGCAATCATATACTTGGCGCGAACGTGTCGAACAGCGCCGCTGGCTCGATCTCGAATCATTGCCGAAATGCCTTCCTCGTCGGCATTAAACTCGACCAACTCGGTATGATATCGCAAATCCGCACCGGCCATCTCGGCCTGCGAGCGCAGGACCGGCTCAAGCTGATCCTGCGCAATGCCATTGCCTTCAACAGGGCTGACCTCCGAGAAATAGGCGCTCATGTCCTCCATCAGATTGTCAATCACTTCTCCGGTCAAGCTCTCTACAAACATGACGCCATATTTATGAGAAAATGGCGGCTCTTCACGGCGAATCTCTTCCTCAATTCCTGCTGAACGATAGATTTCCATCGTGCGTGCCGTCAAGCTTGCAACCCGAGGGTGAATGGCCGTACCGGGATGCCGCTCCACCACCAGTGGAGCGATTCCCTGCCGCGAGAGAAATAGGGAGATGGAAAGACCAATCAAGCTTCCCCCCACAATCAGCACAGGGGTTGTTTCATCGTACGAAGCGGGGGTGCTTCGAGTGTTGTTCATCGGATATACCTTCCTTTCGATTGTTTTAAATGACAGTCACTTGGTCCGGCTTCAGATCGCTACAGTCCATTTGCCGTCTTTCAGCACCGTTGCTTGAATATCCGAATAAGCCTCCTCCATCCTTTTCTTCAATTAATAATGCTCCTCCATACTGTTCTGCTTTGCTATTTCTCTCAACCACTCCTCGTCCCAAACGAGCAATCCGCCTCTGATGTCCTCGCTGACAGACTGTACCCATTGTAATTCGGCCGACAGAACTGCCCTGCTTAATTCCGACTCCAGCACGAACAACCTGGGGACCATATCCTTGACCATTTGAAGCTCTGAATCAATTTGATTTACGGCTTTCGTAAGGGCTGCCGCTCTCTTCTCAAACAGTTGCAAGACGTCCTCCATCGTCAGCAGTGCAAGAAATGAAAGGGCAGCAGGGAATTGCGGGAATTCCTGAATCGGTGTCGAGATGACCTCTCTTAACCACTCGAATAAATACTTCCTTCCTTCCTCTGTTAATTCATAAACAGTTCGGACAGGTTTCCCGACTTCATGCAACGTCTCTTTAATAGAGATCAGTCCATCTCGCAGTAAACGTTCAATGGTTTGATAAATCCCCGCACGCTGACGGACGTTAATCACTTCATCCTTTCTTCTTTCTATAATGAGCTGCTGCATGCGGTACGGATGCATGGGCTCCTCTGCAAGTAGCGCGAGGACGGCTAGGGCTAAGGGGGAACGTTGAATTTTATTTGGTTTCGTCATAGTCATAATAATACTAGTCATATTATAACTATGTCAAGAGGGTGAAATCGTTCCTTGATTTCCGATATGTACGGATACAGCGCAACATTTTCCCATTTATTACGTTCATATCTAATGAAATATTTATCATCTATGTAAGGAGTGGGAAATGATGAATAAAGCAACTACTACAAAGCTGCTCCTGGCTGCTTCGCTTGCTTTCGGCACGATCTCAACCGTCCTGCCGGTTACTGCACTGGCGGAAAATTTGGTCGAAGCTAAAATCGACAACGCAACACAAGCTATCAGCCGAGCCAAAGCACTAAATCTCATCCCCGAAGGCGCGCGGGCAACCGCCAAGCTTAGCGGTGACAAGTGGGACGTAACTTTCAGTACGGATGAAAAGGACGAAGGCGGCAACCCGCTGCATATGGGGCAGATTGTCTTGCATGCGAAGAACGGGAAAGTGGCCATGTATCACGAAAGTTTAAGATCTGATTTCAGGGGGAAACCAGGCGAAGATCCATTTGACGAAAGCAAGATGAAGCTTTCAACCGCAGAAGCACAAGACATCGCACTCGAATTTATAAAACAGAGACACTGGAAGCTTGACGTAAGCTGGATGTTCAATCCGTATCCCATTGCTTACGAAAACGATAGGAGATTCGATATTCCGCGGCTGCACGGCGTCCATTTCGATGGTTCTCATGACGGAATCCGTGACGGGTCCGCCAGGGTAGGCGTTACCGTTGACCGCTGGACAGGGGAGGTTGATTCTTACGATATCAGTTGGGAGGAATGTACTTATCTCCCGGAAAAAGTGAGTGAAGCGAATTTAATCGGTATTAATGAAGCGGGGAAGCTATTGTTCGATGCCATCGAACCATTTCTTAAGCGGCAGGCTACTATGGATCCCGAGCAGCCGAAGCTCGTGTATGCACTTCACGAAAAATATGTTATAACGTACGACGGCAAGTTCCCGGCGGAGTATCAATGGGATAACCCCCCATTTACAGAAAAAATCAAACCGTCCTACTCCAGCGAGCTAGCAAAAAAACGGCTGCTTTCCATGTACGATCTCAATTTGGAATATATAGACGGAAAGCTCGCTTACAAGCTAAGGCTGAAATCGGAAATTACCTCCTTTACGAGTGGACTGCATCCTGTAATCGATGCGCGTACTGGCGAATGGTTGGATTTTCTGAATCAACCTCTCACTAAGACATTCTCTCCGGCAGGAGAATGGTTAATCCACGCAGCGCCAGACAGCAACATAGAGTATGCTGCCGCGATTCTCTGGGATAACGAACTGCTGCAGCTAGAGAGTGAGCCATTCGTCAAGAACGGCTATACGCTTGTTCCGTTCCGCGAATTGCTGACCAAACTGGGGGCCAAGATTAACTGGGATCCTGTCACTAGGAAAGTAACTGCCAGCAAAGATGGCACGACCATTGAGCTGACGATCGATTCTAATATCACCTTAATCAACGGTAAAGAGCAAAAGCTGGAAGCTCCCGCCACCATGAAGGGCGGACGAACCTATATTCCGGCTCGGCTCGTGCTTGAGACGTTTGGCGCACATGTAGGCTGGGATAAAGAATCTCGACTTGTGCTCGTTTCAAGCGATGGCACTCCGCCCGTCCTGTCGCCTGAAGAACAGAAGAAGTACCGCTTCCAGGCGCAACTCAACTGGGAAAACTAGATTCGTAAGTAGAGGGACTCCTTCCCTACGATGGCAATCTCACCTCGAATTCGGTACGGATGAGATCGCTTTGAACCGCTATAGCGCCTCCGTGCTGTTCGATAATGTTCTTGGCGATAAACAGACCAAGTCCCGTGCTCCCTTCTTGATGGGTTCGCGCACGATCCCCGGTAAAAAACATGTCGAATACATGAGGTAGCTCGTCAGTCGGAATGGTCCTGCCGTAATTCATCACTTGAATGACGATATGACCTTCCTTCTGACTGCCGAGAATATCGATGTACTTGCCGTCTCTGCCATAACGAGCGGCATTGGATAGCAGGTTCTCGAACACGCGAGCGAGCAGTTCGCCGTCACCGGACACCATCAGCTGCGAAGCGATTCCGAGGCGTGCGGTCAGCTCGCTTTTTTCGAATACCGGATACATCTCTTCGGTTAATTGAGTCAGCAGCTCGCCCAGGTCGAGCGGCTCGCGGCGGATATTCAGCTTGCCATAATTCATCCGTGTAATCTCGAACAGCTCATCGATCAGCTTCTCCAGCCGCTGTGATTTGGTGAAGGCGATCGTCGTGTAATGCTTCAATTGCTCGGCAGTCAGATCCTTGCCTTGAAGGATAAAATCCAAATACCCGATGACAGAAGTCAGCGGGGTGCGCAAATCATGGGCAAGGTTAAGCACTAGCTGCTCCTTGCTGTTCTCGGCGAAATCCCCCCGTTCCTCCGCCCGCTTCAGCTTTTCGCCGGCCAAGTTGATATCCCGAGCGATATCTCCGATTTCATCCTTGGACGGAATATGGACCCGATGGGAAAAGTCGCCTCCGGCCAATTGGTTAATTCCACGGGAAATCTCCCTGAAGTAAGCAACGTAACGACGGGTTAACAAATAGAAATAAAAAAACGAAATCGGGAAAAACAGAATCAAGAACGCATTTATATCGCCGACTTCTCGAATGATTTCGCGAACGTGGAACATCGGATTTTCGCGGAGCAGCGTCCTGTAATACTGCTGCAGCACCAAGTAGATCAGAAAGGTTGTGCCGGCGGATAGCAGCATGCTGAGCCCAAATAGGCGGATCATTTGGAAACGGAAGCTTCGGAAATTGGGGTTAGCCATTGAAGGCATAACCTACTCCCCAGACCGTCTTGATAAGCTTGTTCTTATGCTGGTCCTCTCCCAGCTTCTTCCGCAACGTTCGGATATGCACCATCACCGTATTCCCGCCTGCATAATACGCCTCGCCCCATACTCGCTGAAATAAATGCTCCGAGCTGAATACCTTCTTCGGATGGCTGGCGAGCAGCACCAAAATATCGAACTCCTTGGGCGTAAGCTCTACCGGGTTGCCGTATAGGAACACAGTTCGCTGCTCGGGATGGACTACGAGTCCCCCGGCCTCCAGTACGGACGGGTCTGAAGGAGCAGCAATTGATGGGTTCAACTGTATGAAGCGGCGCAGCTGGGCGTTCACCCTTGCTACCATCTCCATAGGGTTAAACGGTTTGGTCATATAATCGTCGGCACCGAGAACCAGACCGGTGATCTTATTCAAGTCGGTTGCCTTCGCGCTAAGAAAAATGATGGGCAACTGATACTGCTCGCGGATTAACCGGGTCACCTCGTAACCGTCGATCTTGGGCATCATAATATCCAATATTGCCAGATCCACGGACTGCGCCCGGATCATGTCGAGCGTCTCTTGTCCGTCAGCGGCTTTCAGGCACCGGTAGCCCTCTTTGACCAAATGCAGCTCGATCAGGTCGGCGATTTCCGCTTCGTCATCGGCAATTAGAATGGTGATCGATTTCATGGCGTTCTCTCCTCGTATAGTATCTTTTGAAAGCATCTTTAAGTCAGTTTCCAGTACACGCCTCGAAGGAAGGTGACGACTGCGAAGGATTAACGCCTCCTTTGCTGAATCCTTCGTCCATTTCCCAGTAAAAATCTGGAACTTAGCGAGATTTTCGACTGGGCTTGGTTTGATGCGCCCTTTTTCCCTGACTCGCACGCTTTCTGCTCAAGAAAATTTCCAAATCGCTCAATTCAGGGACTTGACA
>NZ_JBHSED010000017.1:72747-108381 GCF_042651945.1 Cohnella boryungensis
CAAAGAGGAAGGGGCTGATAATTGTTCGGTAGATCACGAAGCCCAGAAGCCCTCCCACGGAATTGAGCAATATATCATCGACGTCAAACTGGCCAATCATGAACAGAAGCTGACTGGTCTCCAGGCCCAGGCTTAGGAGAAACGCACAAACCGCTATTTTCAGCCCTGCCATTTCTATATTACGGAACATCAGTCCCAACAAAATGCCGAGCGGCATAAAAATCGCCACGTTGCCAATCAAATTAAAAATATCGTGGTCAGATAACGAGCGCAGCGATCTGGAGATTTCCCGGAAAGGAACCAAATTGCCCATATCCAGCCTCTGGGAGAGCAAGCCGGGTTGCTGAAGTCCGGCCAGCAGGCGGCCCCAAAGAAAACCGGGGTCCATAGAGCGAAATTTCAACAATATAATTTTGACCAGCATGAACATATAAAGGACAAGCAGAGCCCGAAGGCTTAGCTCGCTCAGACGGTCTCTCTTTTTTGCTTTCTTATTGTTTAGATTGATATTTATATTCGTCTTTATCCTGCTTGCTGCCACCGCGCCCATTTTCGTATTCATTCGCCTATCCCCTCCTTATCCTGCTTATTTGCGAATCGTAACGATCACACCGTCCTGATTATTGCCGGAAATCTCATACTCGCCTTGCGTCGGCACAGTGATCATGCGATTTTCGGTTACCGGATAGTAAAAGACTTCATAATTGTCCTCCCCAATCGTTGTACTCACCGACTTCTGCTCCTTCAGAAAATCCAGATATTGCTCCAAAACAAGGTTCTTCTCCCGCATAATCGCGCTATGCGGCAAACCGACATAGCGGAAATGCCATGGTTCGAATTGAATGCCTGTCACCTCTGTTTTATCCTCGGGATAACGCAGAATAAAACCGTATTTCCAAGAATGGTCTTTCAGCCATTTCCCTTCCGGAGCCCGATTCATCTCGGCCTGTGAGGAGCCGATATCCATTGATAAACCGAGATTGTGCTCGCTATACCCGGCCGGCAGGGCGAACTTCGCTCCCTTCGTGCGATGCAGCTCCTCCTGCTGAGCCTCGTTCCGGTATCCGCTGCTAATCAAGAAATGGACGACGCCTTCCTGTGCCGCATCCTTGATCATGGTACGAAACTTATCCACTAGCCGGGGGGATAGTAGAATCGTGTTATCAAGCAAGCCAAATCCGTCGATCAATTCGGGATTCCTTACCAGACTCACCACATCCGACTCGGGGGTTAGACCGTCTGGAACCGGATGATCCTTATTAACGAGCAGCAGATCCCCTTGGAATATCATTTCTTTCGATACTTTTATCTTAAAATCGTCCGCTTGGGTAACCGCATCAGGCGTATTTCTGATTTCAATGTGAAGCCCAGATTCATTGGGCAGATCGTTCATACCCGCCTTTAACTTCGTATATCCGTAGCCCAACAGCAACAAAACAAAAAAACAAATAACCCATTTCTTCATGCTCTAGCTTCCTCCTTACCTTCTTATGTTAGAAGGATAAAGAAAACTGTTTAAAAGGAAATGCGCTCAAAGCTAAAATTTTTCTTAAACTATGGCTGATGCTGCCGGATAGGCCGATTATGGTTTCAAAAGGAATCTAGCTAACAATACTGTCAGAATACGCACTCGATTATCGGAACAACAAAAAAACCAGACGCGATGAACTCGCTGCCTGGTTTTCTCAAACGAAGATTACATTCATTAAATACAATTGCAATATCGTGTGTATGAACAACAAGAACCAATTCTTTAATCTCTTGTCTTAATCGATAAAATGCACGTATTGCAGGAACCTCTTCAGTATAACCGCTGCCTGCGCCCTCGTTGCATATTCCGTCGGGGCGAAGCGTCCGTCTTCCATCCCTTTCATAATGCCGGCTTCCGATACTCGGACTACCGCCGCTTGCGCCCATGAAGAAATGGAGTCTCGATCCGTGAGAGCGGCCAGGCGGCCGTCCACTTGCCCATCGCCACCGGTTCCATGGCCGGTGAAGGTTAAGGCGCCGCCGATCACCACGGCCATTTGCTCGCGGGTAATCGGGTCGTTGGGCGCAAAACGGCCGGTACCGCTGCCGCTCATCAGCCCGTTCGCCACCGCCGTATCGACCGCAGACGCGTACCATGCGGACGCAGGGACATCCGCAAAACGGGCACCGCCCTCGCTCTCCTTCACGGACAGCCCCAGCCCGCGAACGAGCAAGGCCGAGAATTCCGCTCGAGTAATGGTTCCCTCTGGCCCAAAACGTTCGGCCGCCACGCCGTTCACCAGCAGCTTGGACGCCAGATGCTCCACATCCGCCTTCGCCCAATATCCTTTTAAGTCTGCGAACATTCGAGCCTGCACATCTACGACTGTATACAAGCTGTTATGCGGCACGTTCAGAATCGCTTCCGTTGTGCCGTCTGGACCGGCTCCCAGCTGTGCCGGAACAAAAACGACGGTTCTGTTTGCCGGGATATACTGAACGGCAACCAGGTTACGGTTCGTTTTCTCTCCGTCCAATTTAATGGTTCGGATCAAGTATGATCCGCCGAAGTCGCGCACCTCCAACGTTTGCCCGTTTGCTTCCGCCGTCACCTTGTAGTCGATGACGTCGGCGAATACGGCAAAGCCTTGGGAAACGCCAATCCGATCGATCTCCTGTCGAACATCCTCGCCGGCCTGCTCCTGAATGATGCTTACGGTCAAATCCGATACTTCCGCGTCGAGACGCTCCGCCAAACCGGTCAGATCGATCGCGCTTATCCGCAATTGGAAGCTGGAGTCGTTCAACCTCACCTCGATAATCGCATTCGGATAGGCTTTGGCCATATCCGCGATCCAGTCAGCCGGAAAACGTGTCTGTACCGCTTGCTCCCGATCGCCGATTTCAATGCTGACAAACGGTTCCTTCGCATCTTTCAGAAGTTCCAGCACTCGCTCCCTCGTCCGTTCGGAGAGGATGACCCGTTCGATTACCGTACCGTCCGAACGCGTGACCTGTTTGATGTCGGATGGATCGACAAGAGCGGTAATCCCGCCATCCGGATTTATCTTCACGGTCGTCTCCGATGTGATCGATTGATTGCCGATATCCGACGAAGACGGTGTTGAGATGCCGGTGACGGTAATGGCTTTCACTGCTTCATTGCCTGCTCCGTCTCGGGCATATGCGGTATAGTCGCCGTTAGCAGTAATGGTGAATTGCGGCGCGGCCAAAATATCGGTTCCTTTCGTTCCGCCGGCAAAATCAGCCTCGCTAAGGCTTCCAGGCAGCCAACGGAGCTCCGTCAGCGCATTACCCGCAGCCGCTCCGTACACGTTTGCCGTCACGCTGATCGCTTTACGTGCCGATCCGTTCGGCGCAGCCGTCAGGGTAACATCGGGCGGTATCGCCACGATACGTATTCCGCTCGTGTCCGGCGCTTCGTACGTCAGCGAAGCGGCGGCTCCGCCGGAGGCGCGAACGATGTTGGCGCCGTTCGGGAGCTCCAACGCGGCGGCAACTTCAATGCCGTCCACATCCGCAAGCCCGGCCGGAACTTCGTATTCGAAAGTAAGCTTCGTCAATGCCGCGCCGCGCGCTCCCGTATACGGCGCATATACCGTCTGAGTGACGGAATCGTCTCCGACCCTGATCGGAACGACCGGTGTCCCGGTCACGGTTACTTCGTATCCGTAAAATACCGTAAAGCGAAGCGTGTCGCTCGTGCCGTACAAATCATTGGCCGAGGCGGTTAGCACCATCCCCACCCAAGCGGCTTCAAATTCCGCCAGAGCTTCGTTCAAACTGGCAGCGGCCTCATCTAATCGAGTCTGAGATTGGTTTTCCGCATCGTCGGCAATAGCCTGTGCCGCATCTATCGCGGTCTGCAGGGCAGCGCGGTCTTCTGCCGAAGTCTGCCCTACCTCCGTACCTTCCGGATGATCCGTCAGTGCCTGCTGCGCCGCCGTTATCGCTGTACCCAGCGCTGTCGGAATACCAGGTTGAATAACAGCGGCATTAAAGACTTGTACCGCTAAATTTAGCTGCCCGACGGCAGTATCCAATTGATCCTGCGTGTAATTGCTCGCGTTATCGAGAATCTGCTGCGCCGCATCCATGGCCGTTTCCAACGCGGTGAGAGTTCCGGCCGAAGTCTGCCCTACATCCGTACCTTCCGGATGATCCGTCAGTGCCTGCTGCGCCGCCATAATCGCTGCGCTCAGCGCTGTCGGTATACCCGGTTGAATAACAGCGGCATTAAAGTCTTGTACCGCTAAATTTAGCTGCCCGACGGCAGTATCCAATTGATCCTGCGTGTAATTGCTCGCGTTATCGAGAATCTGCTGCGCCGCATCCATGGCCGTTTCCAACGCGGTGAGAGTTCCGGCCGAAGTCTGCCCTACATCCGTACCTTCCGGATGATCCGTCAGTGCCTGCTGCGCCGCCATAATCGCTGCGCCCAGCGCTGTCGGTATACCCGGTTGAATAACAGCGGCATTAAAGTCTTGTACCGCTGAGTTTAACTGCCCGACGGCAGTATCCAGTTGATCCTGCGTGTAATTGCTCGCGTTATCGAGAATCTGCTGCGCCGTATCAATGGCCGTGTCCAGCGCGGTGCGAGCTTCCGCCGACGTCTGCCCCACGTTTACGCCTTCCGGGTGATCCGTCAGCGCCTGCTGCGCCGCCGTAATCGCCGACCCCAGCGCTGTCGGTATGCCCGGTTGAAGAACGGCAGCATTAAAGACTTGTACCGCTGAATTTAACTGGCCGACGGCAATATCCAATTGATCCTGCGTGTAATTGCTCGCGTTATCGAGAATCTGCTGCGCCGTATTAGAGGCGGTCTGCAGTACGGTGCGCGCTCCCGCCGACGTCTGCCCCACGTTTACGCCTTCCGGATGATCCGTCAGTGCCTGCTGCGCCGCCGTTATCGATGTACCCAGCGCTGTCGGAATACCAGGTTGAATAACAGCGGCATTAAAGACTTGTACCGCTGAATTTAACTGGCCGACAGCAGCATCCAGTTGATCCTGCGTGTAATTGCTCGCGTTATTGAGAATCTGCTGCGCCGCATTAGACGCGCTCTGCAGTGCGGTGCGCGTTCCCACTGACGCCTGCCCCACGTTTACGCCTTGCGGATGATCCGTCAGCGCCTGCTGCGCCGCCGTGATCGCTGCGCCCAGCGCTGTCGGTATACCCGGTTGAAGAACAGCGGCATTAAAGACTTGTACCGCTGAATTTAACTGGCCGACGGCAGTATCCAATTGATCCTGCGTGTAATTGCTCGCGTTATCGAGAATCTGCTGCGCCGTATTGGACGCGGTCTGCAATGCGGTTCGCGTTCCCGCCGACGTCTGCCCCACGTTTACGCCTTGCGGATGATCCGTCAGCGCCTGCTGCGCCGCCGTAATCGCCGCGCCCAGCGCCGTCGGAATGCCCGGTTGAAGAATAGCGGCATTAAAGACTTGTACCGCTGAATTTAACTGGTTAACGGCAGTATCCAATTGACCCTGCGTGTAACTGCTCGCGTTATCGAGAATCTGCTGCGCCGTATTGGACGCGGTCTGCAGTGCGGTGCGCGCTCCCGCCGACGTCTGCCCCACGTTTACGCCTTGCGGATGATCCGTCAGCGCCTGCTGAGCCGCCGTGATTGCCGCGCCCAGCGCCGTCGGATCGCCGGCTGAGATAATCGCGTCTTCGAATGTATCTAACGCCGTTTCCAAATTTGCGACAGCCACGTCCAATTCGTCCTGCAGATAGTTGTTGGCCTGATTGAAAATTTGCTGGGCTGCAGCAATCGCGTTCTGCAAAGCGCTGCGGTCTCCCGCCGACGTTTGTCCCACGTTTACGCCTTGCGGATGATCCGTCAACGCCTGCTGCGCCGCCGCGATCGCCGCCCCCAACGCCGCGGGATTGCCGGCCTGGACAATTTGCGCATTGAATGCCGCGATTGAAGAGGTCAGTGGGGCTGCGGCGTGAGCCAGGTCGGAGGCAACGGTGGAATTCCCGATTCCGTCGATAAAAAGCATGGCTGCGTCATAGGCTGCAGACAAGTCGTTGTAGGCATTGGCCGGCACTTGTCCTACACCGGTGCCCGGCAGATGACTTTTCAACAACGACTTGGCGCTAGCGACCGCTTTAAACAACTCCGTTCCATCCACAAACGTATGCCCATTGCTCGGCGCATAAGCGGCTGCGGGTGAATTCGCAATTCCGAATATTTTCAGATTGCCCGGATTACTCGCAAATACGCCTGTCCCAAACGTTGTTGCATCGCCTAACACCGTTACGCTTGTCAAGTTGTTATTATAGAATGAGCTACTGGCGACACTCGTTACACCGGCCGGGATGACCAGTTTCGTAATGTGATTGGTGTCGAAAGCTCCGCCATTAATCGTCTTCAAATTTTCCGACAGTTTAATCGATGTCAAACTATTCATATAAAAAGAATAGTTACCGATAGTCGTCACACTGTCCGGAAAAACGACGGTTGTAAGCGGATTGTTTTCGAATGCGCTAGCGCCGATCGTTAACAAGCTATCAGGAAGGTCTATGGAAGTGAGGCTAGTATAACGGAATCCATACGTTTGAATGACTTTCACGCTGTTCGGAATCACGACGCTCGTAATTTTAGGTTTGCCCGTACCGTACGTATCAAATGCCGATCTCCCAATCTCGGTTACCGTCGTCCCCTCGTACGTAGCGGGAATAACCACGTTCAGATCCGTGCCCACGTAGTCCTTAACCGTTGCGCCGTTGGAACCGACCGTAAAAGTAAAGTCGTTCTCGGCTGCATATACAGGTCGAATCTGCGAGAATGAAGTCCCGAACGCAAATAATGCAATTAATAGGCATAAGACTGAATTTTTCATGATGTTTCTCCTTTACTGTGACGGTTGAAGCGAAATGACGATGAGGGCAGAAGCTTGTCGGATGAACGGGATACGGATAGGCTTCTGCGGTTTATGCAACTGGACGACTACTACATTTCATTATAAAGACGGCCAATAAAAGAATAATGAAAGAATCAGCCAGATTCGCGCAGTATCAAGCCTTGCGGATTTTTGACGTTTTTGTAGGGTTGGCTTTCGAATAATGCCGTTTTATCTGTAAGTGATATTGGAGGGTCTCTTAGGCACGTCATTCATAATCAATATTAAAGCCTCGGATAATAACCGGTGTTAATCTTCCTTGAAGTGCCGGGGGCAAAAAGAAACCACATGGAGTTGTTACACTCTCATGTGGTTTTTGCTACGAAGCCTCAATTTTTTATTATTTATTGTCCGAGAACAAACACTGTTCAAATGAAAAAAAAGTAATAGACTGGGGTTATTGATCTGACGTGGTTTTTCGGTTACCAAATTGTCAGGTATTGAGGAACAAGTCTTAGGTGAACAAGCAGAAGAAGATGTCCGTACTGCAAACAGTGACTAATCATAGAAAATAAAGTAGTAGACTGAGTAACCGCTTGGTACTTAAGCTCCTCGGAATAACTACGATTATGAGTGCAGGTCTCCAATCCTTCATAACCATATAACTGATAACGACGTCGCCATTGGGCTAGGGTAGACTTGTTCAAACCATACTTCCTGATAGCTCCCTTTATTCCACTATGGCCGCTTTCAATCTCTTGAAGGATAGCTAACTTCTCCGTTGCACTAAGATTCTTTTAGACATGAAAAAACTCCCCTTACAGTAACAGGTTTTATTATTTCACCTGCCTACCGTATGGGGAGCATATCACCATTAGGAACACGGTCTTAATGTTGTAATAATCGCTGGATACAGTTGCGTATTAGGCTTTACTGTGAAGGGTAACTAGGTAACCATCTGGGTCGGCAAATGTAAAGGTTCGCCCGAATGGTCCATCTATTGGTGCGGATGTAATCTTTACGCCTGCTGCAATAAGCTTGTCGTGGATTTCTTGCGTATCAGGGGCATGAAGCCACAGAGCGACACCAAGTCCAGGCTGAGTACCTGGACCGAGTTCTATTCCTGGCATTAGGTCACGAAGAGCAAATGCAATAGGCTTTGTTTCAAAGACCACAGCATGAGGTGGTCC
This sequence comes from Cohnella boryungensis, assembly GCF_042651945.1. Taxonomy (NCBI): domain Bacteria; kingdom Bacillati; phylum Bacillota; class Bacilli; order Caryophanales; family Paenibacillaceae; genus Cohnella; species Cohnella boryungensis. The sequence continues at coordinate 80,780 of NZ_JBHSED010000017.1, forward strand.
CACCTGTGCGCGGACGAGTCCGAGATAGTTTTGATAGAATTCCGCAGAGCCTTCAAGATTGCTAACTTGAAGTGAAATGAAGTCGGGTCCAATTGCTGACATAGTGTCCTCCTTAGTATATGCGGTAGTTTATGTTAGAGGTGTCTCCAACGGTTTTTCTTAAAGGAATTGCGAAAACAATTCATTAATGACCAGTGTACTGAGTGTGTTAATGTTTAGCTTGTGCTGCCCTGTACTGTGTAACCTCACTTTCATTTTGCATGTCTTGATTATACAATCCCCCTACTGCCAACAGTATGTCAGTAGAGTTCTTTCATTTTTTCGATTTCTACTCTTATTCGGTTTTTGAATGATTCAGGTTTAGTGACTACCGTCTAAATCTTTATTTTCTTTTGACACAACCACTGTTCAAGGAAAATAAAGTGCTAGACTGACCTAAGTTATATCAGCGACAGCCTTGACGAAAAAATATAGTCCTAGACTGTAGATGTTTTGCCAGCCGTTTGTCACCAAGGCCAGCGAGTTGGACCAAACCGTCACCATCGCTGATACCTGCCATTGGCGATGACGCCGTTGCGTTGATGTGTGCTTCTCACTAAGGCATGCCTGCGCATATAAAGTCATGGTGCAAATGCTGGCGCTGACCGATGTGCTGGTAGAGCAGTTCGTGCTCGGGCGCTACGCTCCGGCGAACGCAGAGGCGCGTGAAGCGCTGAACGTAAGCGGAGGCACCATGTTGTCCTGCTAGGCGTTTTTTGCATCAAGTCCCGGAAATCGAAGGCTTCAGATGCCCCGCTGTCGAATTAATCGGGATGTACCTCTGTTTCTGATTCTGACTATCAAACCGGCTAGGAGGGAGAGCTACGTAAGATCATGACAAGAATACCGGACAACTTCCATGAGAAAATGGTAAACGTTTACGGTTCGCGCGTAGAGGAGTGGGTTCGCTCGCTGCCTGATCTGATTTCCAAGAGCGAAGCGCAATTTGGCATTAAGGTGGAGGCGCCATTTGATAATTTATCTTATAACTATATCGCGCATGGCATTAATGGAGAGGGCAGACCGATCGTGCTCAAGATATCGTTCGAGAAAGACGATCTTGCGAAAGAGATGCGAACGTTGACCGCATTCGCGGGGAGAGGAGCCGTTCAGGTGATCGAGCGGAAGGATGAACTCGGCGCTGCTGTGCTTGAACGTGTTCTTCCCGGTTCACCACTGTCCGCCACGATGGATGACAGAGAGGCGACTGAGGTTTTCTGTGAGGTGTTCGGACGTCTTCGTAGTCCGTTTGTCGCCGAGGAAGGGGATTTTCAGACGATGCGCAGATGGTTCGAAGCGTTTGTCCGTTATCGCAACCGCTTCGGCATGGAAGGTCCGCTCCCCGAGCATTGGGTTGTTCGGGCTGAAGAGACATTGGAGGAGCTGCTCAGGACGACCACCGAAACAGTGCTAATTCACGGCGATCTACATCATGAGAATATTTTACAGCATGGTGATGGCGGTTGGGCGGTCATCGATCCGAAAGGAATTATAGGAGATATTTACTTCGAGACGATTCAGTACTTGCTCAATTACGTCGATCGTAACGGAGACTGCGATACGGTTCTAAGCCGCCGCGTGGCGATAATATCGGAGCGGCTCAGCCTTGATCGCAGCCGCATTGCGCGGTGGGGCATTGCACGTGGTGTGCTTGAAGCATGCTGGGCAGTCGAGGGTGGTGCTGACTGGAAGGAAGGCATCGACATCTCGGAGCGGTTTACGAAGCTGCTAGATGAAGCATGAATCATACGTTTTTCTACCGCGTTCACAGCAACTTCATCATCTCGCGGTATCGTAGGCGACCGGCTGCGGTCGAGCCGAACGATCCTTGTGGGCCTGACATTCACAGAGAAGCAGGATTCGTTTCGGCTTCCTCGCTGCTTTTGTTCTCTTCATATTTTGAATTAAGGCAGCCGATCGTTCCGGACCGGCTGCCTTCGTGTTGTTGTTAAACTATCTTTCGAGTGAGCTTAATGGCCCTAGTGTTCGGTGAAAATAAAGTTTTAGACTGGAGTCGTTGATTTAACGCGATTTTTGAATTGATGAATCGTCAGCCTTTGAGAAATAAGTATTAGACTGATCCCTTAAAAGAAGCAGCGGCGGACCAAGACTTGAAAAATAAAGTCTTAGACTGCCGCTGTAGTCATTCAAATAACGCACCCTTTAGTATAACAATGCATCATCTCTGCAGTCCCCGAAAGAGTTAATGCACAATGAGGACTGGGCAACTTGATAGCTGTGAAACCTTGTGGCTGACACTTCCAAGCATCATTTCTTTTATGCCACTTAGCCCACGGCTCCCAATAATAATGAGTTGCTGCTCAGTATCCCCTGCATATTTTAATATTTCATGTGCAGGATCTCCCTTAAGATGAACTGTTTCCGGGTTAATCCCCGCAGATTTTAATTTAGATTTGGCTTGTTTCAGCTGTTCCAAACTCGCTTTTTCCATTTCGTTCAATATTTCTTCCAAGAATTTTTCTGGTACATATGTCATGCCATTCGGTACATATTCCTGGCTGACATTAACCAAGGTAACTTGAGTTTGTTTGTTTCGGGCTATTTCAATGGTTGCATCGAGGAGTTTGTTCGTTATTTTAGCTTTATCAATGGTCACCATAATTTTGTCAAACATATTTATCATCCTTTCCGTAGCAGCTCGTAACTATTTCGGCGACCTACAAAACGGTTTCTTGCTGCTCCTATACCGACTAAAAAGAGCAAGACCGCAGCGGCAAGCAGAATGAAAAGTGGCAGGTTCCAACTATTTGTCGCATCATGAAGATATCCTATTAGAGCAGGACCGACTGCGGCAAAAAGATATCCGATCGATTGCGCCATGCCAGACAGTTTCGCTGCTTGATGCGCATTTTCAGTACGTAACCCGAAAAACATCATGGACAAACTAAAGGCGAAGCCTCCACCAATTCCGAGCATGGTGATCCACAACAGAATCATATTGGAGCTTCCGTAAAGAAGTCCAATCGTTCCCGCCAAAAGCAAAATGGTTGTAATGACCACTAACAACCGTTGGCTAGACATGCGCCCAGCAATAACGGGGACAATAAAGGCAAATGGAAGCATAACTAACTGCATGATCGAGAGGTACCATCCTGATTGATTTGGAGCAATTCCTTGCTGCTTTAAAATTTCAGGCAACCATGCGATCAACACATAGAAAATCATGGACTGTATACCCATAAACAAGGTTACTTGCCAGGCAATGAGGGATTTCCAAACATTCACATCATTGCTGGCCATTTGTTGACTCGTCGTGGTTGTTTGCTTCGTTTGATTTCTTAATTGGGGTAACCAACAGAGGATCGATACAAAGCTTAGAATCCCCCATATTCCCAATGCTCCCTGCCATTTTAGACCTGCGTTCACGGCTAGAGGCACACTGATTCCCGATGCGATTGCTCCACATAAACTCATTGAAATGGAGTAAACACCTGTCATGGAGCCAATTTTATTTGGGAAATCCCTTTTGATTATACTTGGCAATAATACATTACATACGGCAATTGCGAATCCAAGAATTGCTGTCCCAATAAACAGATTAGCTGCGCCAGATAAAGAACGTATTCCAATACCAACAGTCAGAAAGATTAGGGCAATAAAAATGATACGTTCAACCCCATACCTTTGTCCTAATTTTGGTACTAGAGGCGATAATAAAGCAAATGCAAGCAAGGGTACCGTTGTGATAAGGCCTGCTAATGTATTTGAAATATGAACGTCATCCCTTATTAGACTCACTAAAGGACTGACTGATGTTAAGGGAGTACGTAAATTAGCTGCAATAACAATAATGCCGAGAATAATCAGCCCTATAGAGGATGGTACGGCTTTATTATTTTGTTCGTTCGGCATTCTTAATTTCTCCTTCCTGAATTCTTACGTATTATTTGCTATGCTGATTGAAAAAAACAATACATCCGCGCGAATAAGTAAAGTATATTATAATATATTATTTTTATCAATAAGTATTTTATAACATACTTTATTTCATCTAAAAACAAAAATACAACTCTGAAATTCCCGTCATGGAATTCAGAGTTGTATTTAATAAGTAGAATTTTCGACTTTAGAAATCGTACTTTAAGGATATATGGAGCACTGTTTCGCTATCCGTATGATTGGTATAAGAATGAGGACAATCTGCACGAAAACTGATCGTATCATATTGATTCAATGTGTAAATCTCTCCATTGACTTGAATTTCAATTGAACCCGTCATGACTGTCGCAATTTCAGTTGTATTCACATGATGACCTTCAGGCTGATACGAGCTATTTGGCTGTAAGTAAGCCCGACACATTTCAATATCGTTACTCTTAAAGACTGGTTCAATGATCCAATTTTTTTGATCATTAGAAAACCGCAGTCCTTCGCCTGCTCGATACAAACTAGCAGAGTCTTTTGATTTGAACAAAGCCAATAGCGGTAAAGATATCCCTTTTGAAATTTTCCATATCATCGCCAAAGTTGGATTTGTCTCGCCACGTTCGATATTCCCCAGAGTAAGTTTGCTTACGCCTGTTAGCTCTGATAAGTCGTCTAAGCTCATGTTTTTTTCTTTTCTGTACTTTTTCAAGGCGACGCCGATTTGTAGTACAAGTTCTTTGGATTCATCTATTCCATCCATTAGTATCACCTCAACAAAAAAACAGTTATAGCTAGTATATTATTTATCTAGATTCGTTTCCATACGATTAGTATTTGATGGTGGACTTCACTCCTATGAAATAATTCTGCCCGTTCGCTTTAATGAAGCTTCGTCAGTGTAATCCCTTATTTTCTCAGCCTACAATTTTATTTCTTCTGACAACGACAACATCTCCTTAAAAGAAAACAGGGCTACCTGCAGGCAGCCCTATTTGGAATCATATTATTTTTCTCGATGTAGATTCTATAGACGGTAGAAAAATTCCTAGCAGCAGTATGGTCAAATCCGTCAGTCTACAATTTTATTTTCTTAGTCTAATACTTTATTTTCCGAGTCTAATACTTTATTTTTCAGTCTAATACTTTATTTTCTTCTGACAGTCCGAGAACAAACCACCACTCCAAGCCACTCCCGCCTACTCCACCGTAACGCTCTTAGCCAGGTTCCGCGGCTTATCGACATCGTGCCCCAAAGCCAGGGAAGCGTAGTAAGACAACAGCTGCAGAGGAATAACCGACAGGGCCGGCGTCAGGAGCGGCAGCGTGCGAGGGATCGAGAACTGCCGGTCTACGGACTTGGAGACCTCTTCCTCTTGTCCTTCGTTCACGATGCCCAGCACATGAGCTCCGCGCGCCTTCGTTTCTTTAATGTTACTAAGCATTTTTTCGTACAGCCCTTCTTGGGTCAGAAGCGCGATGACCGGCGTTCCTTCCTCGATCAGCGCAAGCGTACCGTGCTTAAGCTCCCCTGCGGCATAGGCCTCGGAATGGATATACGAGATTTCCTTCAGCTTCAGCGAGCCTTCCATCGCCACTGCGTAATCGACGCCGCGACCGATGAAGAACAGGCTGCTGTGATGGGAGATGGATTCCGCGACTTCCTTGATGACCTCTCCCTGGGCCAGAATCCTCTCGACCTGCTCCGGCAGTGACTGCATCGCGGCCAGAATCTGGGCAACCGACGCCTCGTCTTGGCGGCCAGTCTGCTGAGCCCAGTACAAGCCGAACAAGAAAAATGCAATCAGCTGCGACGAGTAAGCCTTCGTGGACGCAACCGCGATCTCCGGTCCGGCCAGCGTAATGATGACGTCGTCCGCTTCGCGAGCCACGGAGCTGCCCACGACGTTCGTGATCGCCAGCACGCGTGCGCCGCAGCGCTGCGCTTCGCGCAGAGCCGCCAGCGTGTCGGCCGTCTCGCCCGATTGGCTTACGACGATCACGAGCGTATCCGGCGTAATGATCGGCGAACGATAGCGATACTCCGATGCGACATCCGTCTCGACCGGAATGCGAACGAGCGACTCGATCACATTTTTCCCGACCAGACCGGCATGAAGCGCCGTACCGCAAGCTACGATGTGTACGCGGCTAATGCCTCGCAGCTGCTCCGCCGTCATCTTCAACTCGGGAAGCTCCACGGAACGTCCGTCATCGCTGATGCGTCCCAGCATCGTATCGCGATAAGCCTTCGGCTGCTCGTGAATTTCCTTCAGCATGAAGTGGTCGAAGCCGCCCTTCTCCGCGGTCATCAGATCCCAATCGACATGGAAAATCTCTTTCGCAATCAGGTTGCCCTCAATCGTCAACAGCTCGACGCCGTCGCGCGTCAGCACGGCCATCTCCCCGTCGTTCAGAATGTAGATGTCGCGCGTGTGCTCCAGAATAGCCGGAATGTCCGACGCGATATACTTCTCCCCTTCACCGACGCCGATGATCAGGGGACTGGCATAGCGCACCGCCACCAGGCGGTCCGGCTCATGCTCCGTCAAGACGCCGAGTGCGAATGCGCCGCGCATTTTCTTGACCGCCCGCTGCACGGCTTTGACGATGTCACCTTCGTACTCAACGGCAATCAGATGCGAGATGACCTCCGTATCCGTCTCCGACAGAAACCGATGCCCCTCCTGTACGAGCTCTTCCTTCAGCTCCAGGTAATTCTCGATAATGCCGTTATGAACGACGGAAAATTTCGATGAATTGTCCGTATGCGGATGAGAGTTGACGTCCGAAGGCTTGCCGTGCGTCGCCCACCGCGTGTGCCCGATGCCGACCGTGCCGCGCAGCGGATCTCCGCTCAACCGATTTTCCAGGTTCGCCAGACGGCCTACCGTCTTGGTGACCTCCAGCCCTTGCTCCGTCTGCACAGCGATTCCCGCCGAATCATATCCCCGGTATTCCAGCTTCTTAAGCCCTTCGATAAGAATAGGCTGAGACTCTCTAAATCCAATATATCCAACGATTCCGCACATAGTAATACAGGCCTCCGTTTATAAGTTCTCGACAACGCTCCGAGTCCCCGCAACCAAGCCGAATGAGCGGCACTAGCCGTAATCAAATAGAGGGCCCGCTCTTTGTCCCCCGAAGATCCCACGTTATGCCCCTCAAGCGACCGATCGCAGGTCGCCGGACATGTCTGAATGGTGTGTTGCACTTGGCATCGTATCGGACTTTTGTACGCCTGGTTGCCCTAAGCGTTTTGAGTTCCGATTGTCGGCTCCGATGATAAGCCGGGAGGTCCCCGCCGAACATTCCGAACACCTCCACCTCGTCAACTTGCTTGTCGCAGCTCTACCCGCTTCAGCCGTTGGCTCGAATCAGCTTTCCCGTTCCTGATTGTCGCCCTTCCGCGGTTCGCCGCCATTCAGCAAGTTCTGGCGCTATTGTTCCGTTTCCCTCTACCCTGCCCTTCCATTCCAGAATCTATTCCTTATCTTATTCGTTTTGCAGGGATGTTGCAACTTGGGCACAACGATTTCCCAGGAAATGACTCCTTTCTACATCGTTCTTTCCCGCAGTACATGTGCCTGTCGAACGCGCCGCCCTTGCAGTGCAGCGCTTTCATCCGCGTCAGCCGCCCACGCAAAAAAAAGAGAGCTCCCTCCGACCGGAAGAAACGCTCTCCTGCTTATCATCTACACCAATTCCGCCTTCACGACCTCTACGATAGCCGAGACATGGCGTTCGATCTCCTCTCGATCCGGCCCTTCGGCCATCACCCGGATCAGCGCCTCCGTACCCGACGGACGCACGAGAATGCGGCCGTTATCGCCCAGCTCCGCCTCCGCCGTCGCTACGGCTTTGGCAATCGCCTCATTCCCCGGATAACGGGACTTGTCTGCTACTCGTACATTCACCAGCATCTGCGGATATTTGCGCATCATCTTCTTCAGCTCGCTCAGCTTCTTGCCCGACGCCACCAAGGTATCCACCAGCTGCAAGCCCGTCAGAATGCCGTCACCCGTCGTGCTATGATCCAGGAAGATCACATGTCCCGACTGTTCGCCGCCCAGGTTGTAGCCGCCGTTCACCATTTCCTCCATGACGTAGCGGTCGCCTACGGCCGTCTTGGCCGTGCTCAGGCCCAGCTGCTCGGCCGCTTTGAAGAAGCCGATGTTCGCCATCACCGTCGTAACGATCGTATCCTTGGCCAGCTTGCCCGCACGGCGCATCGCATCGCCGCAGATGCACAGAATGAAGTCCCCGTCCGTCTCCTCGCCATTCTCGTCTATCGCGATCAAGCGGTCCGCATCGCCATCGAAGGCCAGGCCCAGATCGGCCTTGTGCTCCTTCACCTTCGCCGCCAGCATCTCCGGATGCGTCGATCCGACGCCATCGTTAATATTCAGCCCGTTCGGCTCCGCTCCATAGGCGATCACCTCGGCGCCGAGCGCGCGGAAAATATCGGGGGCCAGCTCATAAGCGGCTCCGTGCGCGCAGTCCAGCACCAGCTTCACGCCGGCGAACGAATGTCCTACCGTCGACTTTAAGTACTCTACATAATCGAGCTTCGCGAGCTTATCCGACTTCACCGAGCCGATATCCCCGCCGACCGGTCTGGGCAGCGTGTCTTGCTCGGCGTCCATTAGCCGCTCGATTTCCGCTTCCGTCTCGTCGAGCAGCTTAAAGCCGTCTCCGCCGAAAAACTTGATGCCGTTATCTTCAACCGGATTATGCGACGCCGAGATCATAACTCCGGCATCCGCATCCGTCGTACGGGTCAAGAAAGCCACTGCCGGCGTGCTGACCACGCCGAGACGCACCACATCCGCGCCGATGGACAGCAGGCCTGCCGTCAACGCGCTTTCGAGCATCTGGCCCGAGATTCGCGTATCCATTCCAATCAATACTTTAGGTCTCTTCACCTTGCCCGCCAGCACAACCCCGCCGCAGCGTCCGATCCGATAAGCCAATTCAGGCGTCAACTGCTCGTTGGCAACTCCTCGTACGCCGTCTGTTCCGAAATATTTCCCCATTGGTCGATTCCTGCTCCTTCTATCCTCATGTTCCTACAGTCTGCTCTCTCTTAAGGCTGCGAAGAGGGGGTAGGCTCAGGAGTTACGTTCGTTTCCTGGTCATTGCCGCCTTGTTCCTCAGTTGTGCCGTCTACCGGAGTCTCCTCGCCGCCGGCGCTTGTCTCGGTCGACGGCTCCTCCTTGATCTCAACCGTAATGCTCTTGGTCCCCCCAGCCTGTTCCATGAACCTTTCGAGGCTCACGATCAACGGAAGGGTATACGTCCCCGGCCCGCGACCGCTGACGTCCGCGATCACATCGACGTCTCCCGGCCGCAGCCGGTCCAGAATCTGCGGAGCCCCCTGAATACGGATATCCGCCTTCCCCGTCACGGGATCGAGAATGGTCGCGACAAGCCCTTCCCCAAGCCCGCTTAGCTCGATCGGAAGTCCTTCCAGCGTTCTTGTCGTAGACAACAGCACCTCGATGTTGATATCGATCTTCTGCGGCGAAATTTCGATAATCGGAGCAACCGCCTCAAGCGGAACCGTAATCTTGCCTGAATTTCTCACCTCGGTCAGAGGAACGTCCACCTCGATAAATTCAATTGCGTCCAGCGCGTCCTGAGGCCCGTAGACGGTCACCTGCTCCACGTCCGGCTTGAAGGAAGCCACGCTAAGTCCGGCCGACATCTGGCCGACCAGCTTGAACTGCAGCGGCACCGTCTTGAACGGATTCGTAATCGGCACCTCCACCTCCAGCACGGCAGGATCGATGACCGCATTCTCAATAGGCTGGCCGTTCTTGTCGAAGGCCGACAGCTTCACTCGCTTGCTCTTGATCGTTTCCTTCTCGCCGGCAATCTCCACGGTCGCCCCGACGCTGGCCACGTCGGCCAGCTGGCTCTTCGGAAGCGTCACGTGAACCCGATTGCTCGGCTTCACAATCGGCGTTCCGACCTTGTAGCCCTTGGCGGTGCTGCCCTTCGTCTGTATGGCCACCTCGAACTCCTTCGTCTGCAGAGCCTCGATGCTGACCGTCACGGAGGAAGGAGATAACGATACCGACGTTATTCCTCTAGGCAGATTTTCCTCCAATTGCAGTGTATGCTGGCCTTCGCCCACCGTTCTTAGATCGACCCGCAGCCGATAATCCTTCGTCTGAGCGATTCGAAGATCGCTTTTGGTACCCCGCACCGTCAGATTCACCTTGAGAGGCTCCATCCCGATCAGCACGTAATTTCGCTCGTCCAGGCCGTAAGGCTGCACGACTACACCCTCAATTACCTTCGTCTCGTATAAAGACGCAACATTGTTCGGGGAAGCGTCATCCGGATCGAAATGCACGACCGCCCACATCAGAATGCCCAGCGCGAGCGCGACAAGCTTCGCTACGGTAGGGTGGTTCAACCATTTATCCATGGTTGTTGCCCCCCTTCCGCTTCCAGAACGCCCAGTCCGTGCTCTTGGACTTGAACTGCGGGCGCAGCTCCTCGAACAGCTTGGAGATCAACGATTCTTCCTTAATGTCGCGCACGATCTGTCCGTTAATCGCCAGCGAGACTTGTCCCGTCTCCTCCGACACCGTGACGGATATCGCGTCGCACACCTCGGTTACTCCGATGGCCGCCCGATGACGGGTACCCAATTCCTTGCTGATAAAAGGGTTCTCCGACAGCGGCAAATAACAGCCCGCAGCCATAATGACGCTCCCGCGAAGGATAACCGCGCCGTCGTGCAGCGGCGTATTCGGTACGAATACGTTGCTCAGCAGCTCGGAGCTGAGCTTCGATTCCATCTTGATTCCGGACTCGATGTAATCGTTCAGCCCCGTCGTCCGCTCGAATACGATTAACGCCCCTATCTTTCTGCGGGCCAAATAATTCACGGACTTAATGACCTCATTGATCTGATGGCTGACGTCCTGCTCCTCCGGCGTCGAGCGGCTGAACAGCTTGCCTCGCCCCAGCTGCTCCAACGCTCTTCGCAGCTCCGGCTGGAAGATGATCAGAACGCTCAGCACGCCCAGCGTAAACATCTCGTTCATGAGCCATTTCAGCGTATACAGATTCAGCCACGTGCTGATTGCCCAGGTGAGTACGAGCAAGAAGATCCCCTTGAGCAGCTGAACGGCCCGCGTGCCCCGAACCATGATAATAACCCTATAGATGATGTAGCTGACGATCAGCACATCGATAATGTCTTTAATTGAATTTTTAAGTGTCAGCCCGGCAAAATAGTCCAAGACGCGACCCCTCCCGTCCCGGCGCTGGATTAATTGCGACGAATATTGTCGGAATTACGCGCTAACGCGATCTTTATTATCTTCTCTACTATTGCCCATAAATCCTGTCATTTACGCAAAAAAACCTCCCCTTGGTCCAGAGAGGTTTCTTCGGCTGTCACAGAGCCTCTTTAACCGAGCTGTCGAAAGCTGACGAATCCTTCCTAGGAGCCGTAGGCCAGCGATCCGAAGAATGAGCTTACCTTATACCAGAACCAATCCACGGCCCGATCGATCGTCTTGATTTCCCCCGCAATATGCGCCGTAGACGCCAGCGGAGTCAGATGTCCGTCTATGACCGTAAGATTCCCGTCCAAGTCCCCGAGCACCTGAACGTCTCCGTTAACAACCGTCAAATCGCCGGACACCTTCTGCCCGGCAGGTACGATAACCTTCTTCCCCTCAATAACGACATGCTGCAAATCCGGCCCCGAGACGGAAAGCTCCTGACTTTGATTCCACATGGAAACGAAGCTCGACAGCATGACGACCATGAAGATCGCTGCGGCCGAGACAGCCGGATGCCGGCGAACCCACGAGGTCCACGCCGCAGGGCGTCTGGGACTGGGCAAAGCTTTCATGATTCGGTCGCCGAGCTGTTGCGGCGCCTTCTCTTTAGGTTGAGCCTTCACGAGCGCATCGGTTCGTTCCAGCGCTTCATAACGAGCGTAGCACGACGGGCATTCACGCAGATGCTGCTGCAGCTGTATGATCTCCTCACGTGCCAAGTCCCCATCCAAATAATCATGCATAGACATGACGGCGACGTTGCACTTCATATCAGCCATCCCTTTCCTCAGCGGGAACTGCTCCCCGCAATCGATGCTTCTATACTGTACGTGCGGTTGCATGGAGCGGTTTCACATATTTCTCTGAAAAAAATCACAGCTTGTGCTCCAGTTTTTTCCTAAGGAATTCCCGTCCGCGATGCACCCGCGTCTTCACCGTCGTTACGGGCATGTCCAGCACATCGGAAATTTCCTGCAAGGAGAGATCCTGCAGATAACGCAGAATCATCACCGACTTATATTTGACGGGCAGCGTCGCGATGGATTCTTGAATAAGCCGCTGCGTCTCCGACAGCAGCAATTCGCTCTCCGGCGTTCTGTCGTCGCTCGGAAGCATCGAATAGCCGTCCAACCCCTCATGATCGCCCGATTCGGCATCCAGCGAATAGACGGCCTTTCTTTTCCGCAGCCGATCAATGCAAAGATTGGTCGCAATGCGGTAGATCCAGGTGGAAAATTTCTGATTTTCGTCATACCGGTCCAGGTTTTTGTATACCCGAAGGAAGGCCTCCTGTACGACGTCCTCCGCCTCCTGACGGTTTCCCGTCATCCGGTAAGCCAGATGATACAGCTTGTCCTTGTACATATCCACGATCTCGGCGAAGGCGCGCTGATCCCCCTTCAGGGCCAGACGCGCCAGCCGTGTCTCAACTGGCTTCAAAGTTGCGACTCACCTTCTTTCCCGTCCGTCACCAATTGCTGCGATTTGCCTTGCGCCGCTCTGATTCCCGCAAGAATTAGCGCAACTCCCGCGCCCTGCCAGAGGGTCAGAGGCTCGCCCAGGAGAAAGTATGCAGCGATAATGGCAGCCGGAAGCTCCATCGAGCCAAGCAAAGCCGCCATTCCTCCTCCGAGCCGGGGAATACCGTAGTTAAAACAGAAAAAGGGAAAAGCGGTACCCACGATTCCCAATAGCGTTCCCCAACCGAATAGTCCGATGCTGAAGCCCTCCCCCGCCAGCGCGGGAAAGTGCAGAAGCAGGACGAACAGGAAGGAAGCGGTCGACATGACTGCGGATTTCGCCATCGGATCGAGTCGAACCGGCAGAAACCCCGTCAGGAAGAAGAATAAGCTATAGGTTATCGCCGACAGGAGCCCCAGCAGTATGCCCACGCCGTCCGCGCGGCTTAAATCCTGCTCCAGCAGCCCCACCGCCAGCACGGTGCCGACCGCGATGCACAGCAGCGCGACAAGCTCCGGCTTGCTCGGCCATTGTCGACGGCGAATGCTTTCTAGCAGAATCGTAATCCACGTAAACTGAAAAAGCAAGACGATTCCGAGCGATGCGTCCAAACGCGACAAAGCTTCGTTGTAGAATACGGTCGTAAGCGACAAGCCCGCTATTCCGATTATAGCGAGCTTGAGCCAGGCTTGCCACGTTTCCGCTAGAGCTCCAGCCTTCCTGCGCCGTCTGCCCAGCCCGACGGCCGCCCACAACAGGGCAGCTCCCGAGAGCACCTGCATGCAGGTAAGCCCGGCTACGCCCAGCCCGTCCTGAACCGCGAGCTTGAACAATGGGGCCAACAGTCCGTAGCTTGCCGCCCCCGCCAACACCAGCAAGATGGCGAGGAAAGAATTCCTCGTACTGTCCATCCAAGACCAACCTTCCTTAGGGACAAAAGAAAAGCCCGGGTAGAGCCCCGGGCCTTCCTTCTGCGTTATGAATCAGCCCGTATTGCGCAGTCCCGCCGCTATGCCGTTGATCGTCAGCAGCACCTCGCGCAGAAGCTCGGCGTCGTCGCCGTTTTGCGCGCGCAAGCCCCTTAGCTCTGTCAGCAATTGTACTTGCATGTAGCTCAACGGATCGACATAAGGGTTGCGCAGGCGAATCGACTCTTGAATGACCGGCACATTGTCGAGAATGTCCTCTTGGCCGGTAATCAAAAGAATCATTTCTTTCGTCTTCGCGTATTCTTCTTCAATCTGCGTGAAGATGCGGGCTTTAATCGTCTCGTCCTCGATCATGCCGGCGTATTGCCGCGCAATCATCAGATCGGCCTTGCCCAGCGCCATCTGCAGGTTATCGATCAGCGATCTGAAGAACGAGTACTCCCGATACATCGTCTTCAAGGTTTCCAGACGTTCCGAGTCGCCGTTCACGAACTTCGAGAAGGCCGTTCCCGCAGCGTACCAAGCCGGCAGAAGATAACGGCTTTGCGTCCAGGCGAACACCCAAGGAATTGCGCGCAGATCCTCGAAGCGGTCGCTGCCCTTGCGCTTGGAAGGCCGCGATCCGATGTTCAGCTCGCCTACCTCCGGCAGCGGAGTCGATTCCTTGAAGAACGTCATGAAGTCGGGATCGCGGAAGATGAGATCCTGATATTTGGTCTGCGCATCGACGGATATGTCGCGCATAATCTCTTCCCATTGCGTCTCAATAGAGCTCTCTTGCGCCGGATTGCGGGACAAGTATGCCCCCGTAATCAAGGCTCCCGTAGCCTGCTCCAGGCTTCGGTAGGCGATTCCCCTCATCGAATAGCGGGAGGACAATACCTCGCCTTGCTCCGTAATCTTGATGCCTCCGCCGATCGTATGCGGCGGCTGCGCGAGAATGCTCCGGTTCAGCGGCATGCCGCCCCGTCCCAACGCGCCTCCGCGTCCATGGAAAAACTTGAGAAGCACGTTATGCGCCTTGGCCGTACGCGTCAGCTCGTTCAGCGCAACCCGCAGCTCCCAGTTCGCCGTGACCATGCCGCCGTCCTTGTTGCTATCGGAGTACCCGAGCATGATTTCGTGGAGATTGCCCATTGCCGCCAAGCTCTCGCGGTAGACCGGAAGGTTGAACAGCGTATCCATGATCTGCGGCGCGGCGTGAAGATCGTCAATCGTTTCGAACAAGGGAGCCGCCTGCAGCGTGCATACGACCTTCCCGTTCTCATCGCGGCGGAAAATTCCCGCTTCCTTGGCGAACACCATCACTTCCAGAATATCGCTGGCCGCTTCAGACATACTGATCAGATAGCTTGTAATGCAGCCTACGCCGAACTCCTGCTGCGCCCTGTAGATCGTGTGGTACACATCCAGACATTCCTTGCTCGATTCGCTGAGCTCGATTCCTGCCGATAGAAGCGGCTTGTCGCTGCTGAGCAATCCGTGCAGCAGGTCGATCTTCTCCTGCTCCGACAGCTCCGGATAGCTCGCCGCAACGTCGGTCTTGGACAGCAGCTCCGCCATCGTGTTCTCATGCTCCTTGCTGTGCTGGCGCACATCCAGCGCGGCAAGGTGGAAGCCGAACAGCTCTACCTGGCGAATCAGCTTCTTCAGGTACGCGTTCGCTACGAAATCGGCATAATGATGACGCAGGCTGCGATCGAGAATCTCGATATCGGCCGTAAAGTCCGCTACCGTATGATAGCGCTGCTTCGTGCCGATAAATTCGTCTTCCCTCATGTTCTGCAGCTTCTGCAGCATATATCTGAGCTTGACCCGATACGGCTCCTTATCGTTGGTCCACGGCTCCACCGTCCGCAGCTTCACATTAAGGCCGTCCTCGCGGATCGATTGGTGCAGCTCTTCCGTGACCTCTACAATCGTCGTGCTGAAGCTCAGCTGGCGACCGATCTCGCGAAGGCTGTTCTCGTACTTATGAATGACCAGGTTGCGCTGCATCTTGAGCGTCTGCCAGGTCACATCCGACGTAACCGAAGGATTGCCGTCCCGGTCTCCGCCGATCCACGAGCCGAACTGCAAATAGGTCGGCACGTGCCATTGGACTTCCGGGTAATATTTTTCCAAGCAGCGTTCCAGCTCTTCATATACATCCGGAAGCACCTCGAACAGCGTCTCGTGAAAGTAGTACATGCCGTTGCGCACTTCGTCGAGCACGGTCGGCTTGCGTTCCCGCAGCTCGTCGGTCTGCCAGAGCGTCAGCACCTCGTTCATAAGCTTCTCGCGAAGCTTCTCCCGCTCGCGATAAGTGAGCGTCGGATTATCCAGCTCCATCACCTCGTCGGCGATGCGCTTGTGGATATCCAGCACGTCTCTGCGCGTCGCTTCCGTCGGATGCGCCGTCATCACCAGCTCCAGAGAAATGCCGTTCAGCAGTTGGCGAACCTGTTCCACGGGAAGGTTCTTCTCCTTCAAATCCTGCACGACGCTCTCAATCGAGCCCGGCTGAACCGATTCGCCGGCCGAACGCTCGTAATCGCGCTTGCGGCGAATCCGATGATTCTGTTCCGCGATATTGACCAATTGAAAGTAGATGGCGAATGCCCGAATTACCTGATGCCGAATGCCCGGCTCCAGGCCTCGAACCGTTTGAATAAAGCCCTCGTACAATTCGGGCAAATACTCCGCGCGCAGCGCTTTGCTCATCTCCCGAATCTTCTCAACATGCTCCAGCAACTCCCGACCGCCCTGATGCACCAGCACTTCACCCAGTATATTACCCAGGAAGCGCACATCCCTGCGCAGCAGATGATTAGAAGAAGAACGTTGAGCTGCAGTCGTTTCCGTCATCATACCCACCCCAAACCTTGCATTTCGTTATTAGGTTGCTTATCCGTCCGTCAAGACGGGAATTGCCCACGCATCGACCGATACAACAGGAGTCCTCTGCCGGACGGCAGTCTCGGCACTTTTCGAATAAAAACTCTAACCTTTATCATACTACAATGATCGTCGAAAATCTTCTTAAAATTCAGGATATCGCCGTAAAATATCGTTTAGACCGTCCGGCAACGGGGTAAAAAGAAGCAGCGGCGCCTTACATCGCATACTGCGCAATCCTTGGATCGTTAGGAGAGGTGTACAATGAAAAGGATGAATTTCCCGCTCAAGGAATATCTCGTTATCCTCACGTTGGCAGCAGCCTCCTTAAAAAAAGAGCAACGCGACTAGCCGACGTAAGCTTAACAACATAAAAAGCCCTCTTCGCGAGGGCTTTATTCGTTGCTTCATGAAATTGTGATTGTAATGGTCGGGACGACACGATTCGAACATGCGACCCCCTGGTCCCAAACCAGGTGCTCTACCAAGCTGAGCTACGTCCCGATGAATAAGCCTGCAGGGTTAAAAAAAAGCCCCGCTTAAGGAAGCTTACGATTATGTAATGGAGCGGGTGATGGGAATCGAACCCACGCTATCAGCTTGGAAGGCTGAAGTTCTACCATTGAACTACACCCGCGTATGATGATGGTCGGGACGACACGATTCGAACATGCGACCCCCTGGTCCCAAACCAGGTGCTCTACCAAGCTGAGCTACGTCCCGACAATGTTCATTTTGTAAAAATGGCGCGCCCTGAGAGATTCGAACTCCCGGCCTTTTGATTCGTAGTCAAACGCTCTATCCAGCTGAGCTAAGGGCGCATCTTATGGAGCGGAAAACGGGGCTCGAACCCGCGACCTTCTCGTTGGCAACGAGATGCTCTACCACTGAGCTATTTCCGCATTTGGGAGGTTGCCGCCACTCTTGCCTTCAGTCGTTAGCGCTTTGAGCGACAAGAAATAATATATCAAAGATATTTCCGCATTGCAAGCATTTCGTCCAAATTTTTTTTATTTTTTTTGAAGCGGCGTTTAACGGCCTAAAACGCCTCTTTATTCCCTCCCCCTTCCCTCCCGCTCCAAAGACTCGCTTGCAAGCAAAAAACAACACCCTCCATTACGGATCATCAAGCCTATTTGTTATGTTTTATAACACGTTATTGACGTTTATTTTGTCCTTATGCTAAATTTATGTAAATTAATAACATAAATCCACATCATGATGCGCTTTTATTGTTCGAACTCAGTTTTAACGTCATGTTTAATTACATAAACATGATGAAATCAAATTTTATGGAGGCGATCCGCAATGCATCTGACTCATCAGGAGCGCGACAAATTATTGCTGTACCTGGCTTCGGAGCTGGCCCAAAAAAGGCTTGCGCGCGGAGTAAAGCTTAATTATCCGGAAGCGGTCGCTTTGATCTCCGGCTACGTCATCGAAGGGGCAAGAGACGGAAAATCCGTTGCCGCTCTCATGGAGGAAGCCCGGCACCTGCTCGGCGCCGATCAAGTGATGGAGGGAATCGCCTCCCTTCTGTCCGAGGTGCAGGTGGAAGCTACGTTCCCGGACGGAACGAAGCTCGTATCGGTTCACGATCCGATTCGCGGACCCGGCGAGCTTATCGCAGGCGAATACGATCTGCGCGAGGAGCCGATATCGCTCGTTCCCGATCGCCCCCGCATGCAGCGCGCAGTGACCAACACCGGCGATCGGCCGATTCAGGTCGGCTCCCACTTCCACTTTTACGAGACGAACCCCGCGCTTGCCTTCGATCGCGATGGCGTTCAAGGCTACCGCCTCGATATCCCCTCCGGCCTGTCGGTTCGGTTCGAGCCGGGGGAAACCAGAACCGTGGACCTCGTCCAGATCGGCGGAACTAGAGAAGTCCATGGATTTGCAGGTCTGATTAACGGAAGGGTGGACGTATGAGAACGATTGATCGCGCAACCTATGCCAGCATGTATGGACCGACAACCGGAGACCGCGTGCGCCTTGCGGATACTTCGCTATGGATAGAAATCGAGAAGGACTTCACCGTATATGGAGACGAGTGCGTCTTCGGAGGCGGCAAAGTCATTCGCGACGGAATGGGACAGCATCCGTTGGCAACCCGCGGGGAAGGCGTGCTCGACCTTGTTCTGACCAACGCTCTTATCCTCGATCATTGGGGGATTGTCAAAGCCGACATCGGCGTTAGGGACGGGATAATCTGCGGCATCGGCAAGGCCGGCAATCCGTATATGATGGACGGCGTTACGCCCGGGATGATCATCGGAGTCGGCACGGAGGTCATATCCGCGGAAAATCTGATCGTAACCGCAGGAGGCGTGGACAGCCACGTTCACTTCATCAGTCCTCAGCAAGTGGAAATCGCGCTGCAGAGCGGCGTTACCACCTTCGTAGGCGGCGGCACCGGACCCGCAACCGGGACGCTGGCCACCAACTGCACCTCCGGCGTCTGGAATCTGCAGCGCATGCTGCAGGCCACGGATGCGCTGCCGATTAATCTGGTGTTTCTAGGCAGAGGAAACAGCTCGAATCCGCAAGCGCTGATCGAGCAAGTAAACGCCGGAGCGGCAGGGTTAAAGATTCACGAGGATTGGGGCAGCACGCCCTACGTTATCGACAAGTGCATGAGCGTAGCGGAGCAATTGGACGTTCAGGTCAACATTCATACCGACACACTTAATGAAGCGGGCTTCGTAGAGGATAGCCTGAACGCCTTCAAGGGAAGAACCATTCATACGTATCATACCGAAGGCGCCGGCGGCGGCCATGCGCCGGATTTGCTTCGCGTAGCCTCCATGCCGAACGTGCTTCCTTCCTCCACCAGCCCGACGATGCCTTATACAGTCAACACCGTAGACGAGCATCTGGATATGCTCATGATCTGCCACCACCTCGACCCTCGCATTCCCGAGGATGTCGCTTTCGCCGCTTCGCGTATCCGCGCGGAGACGATCGGGGCCGAAGATATCCTCCACGATATCGGCGCGATCAGCATGACCAGCTCCGACTCCCAGGCGATGGGGCGCGTCGGCGAAGTGGCGATGAGAACCTGGCAGACGGCGGACAAAATGAAAAAGCAACGCGGCCCGCTCGGCTCCGACGCCTCCTCGGACAACAATCGGGTCAAACGATATATCGCCAAGTACACGATCAACCCGGCAATCGCTCATGGCATCTCCGCTTACGTCGGATCGATCAAGGTCGGCAAAATGGCGGATCTCGTCCTGTGGAAGCCTGCCTTCTTCGGAGCCAAGCCGGAGCTGGTGCTTAAAAGCGGGATGATCGTTCACGCCGGCATGGGCGATCCGAACGCCTCCATCGCCACGCCGCAGCCCTATATGTACCGTCCGATGTTCGGAAGCTACGGCGGAGCGCAAGCGGCGCTCAGCGCAACCTTCGTATCGCAAGCCTCTCTCGCCAACGGGACATTGGAGCCGCTTGGCCTGCGCAAGCAGCTCCTTCCCGTCCGGAATTGCCGCGGGATATCCAAGAAGGATTTGATCCACAATGTGGAGACGCCCGACATTGCCGTCGATCCGCAGACGTATGCGGTAACCGTCAACGGCGAGAAGCTGGTTTCCGCCCCCGTCGATTTCCTCCCTCTCGCGCAACGTTATTCCCTCTTGTAATGAAAAAAAAGGAGAAAGGCTCCCCTCAGCCTTTCTCCTTTTCATCCCTGCAGAAAACAATATAATCCAGCACTGCCGGACTGCCCATTCGCGCTGTGACAGCGCGGTTGATCTGTCCCCGATGATATTGGCCGTGCAGAGCCACATGAGCGAGAATATCCCGCACAGTGTCTTGGAACGGAACGCCGCTCTGGCTCGAATAGCGAACGGTCGCATCCAGCTTCTCCTCCGTCAATCGGCCGATATAGTCTCGGTAGCGACGTTCGTTATTTTGAATCTGCTCCCTCAACGCAGGCAGTTCCGCTTCTCCCCACAAGATCAGGTGCCCGCTCGAATTCCCCTCCAGACGGGTAATCCATACCTCCTCCGCCACGACAATATGGCGAAGCAGGCGGACGATCTCCGTATCCGCGTCTTCTCTTCCGCTCAAATCCGTGAACAGCCGCTCGTTAGCCCAGAATAAGTGCTCCATCATTCGAACGATCGTTTTCATCCTTGCCTCCGCCTTTCCGCCTTATAACGAACCTTCGTTCGCCTGCCGTTCATTCGGGTCAGTTCCATTCTCTTCTTCCCCCTGCAAGAATGCCAGAGGCTCCGGCAACGGCCCGCCGCACGACTTCCTCACATGCAGACTTCCCTTGAAAACAACAAGCTGAGAATCGGGCGAAGCCGTCGTCTGCCCCGATTTGATTTGGTCAAGCAGCATTTCCGCCGCTTTCCGGCCCATGCGGCCGACAGGATGCTCGAACGTGGTTAACGGCGAAGGAAGAAAATCGGTGAAATTAACATCATCGATCAGCACCAGCGCAATATCCTCGGGAAACCGAATCCCATTCTCCATCATATAGCTCAGGACTTCCATTAGAATCAAGTCGTTGCCTGCTAGCAAAGCGGTCGGACGATCCTCCAGGGTCAGCATCCGCGCCAGCTCCGGTATCGCTTCGTCGATACGCGTGCTCTTGATGTACTCCGGGCGGATCGGAATGCCGTGATCGCGCAGCGCGGCCTCGTAGCCCTCGATACGCTCTGCGCGCGAGCTGATATGGCGAGGCGGCGTCATGATGGCAATCCTTTCATGACCGTGGGCAATCAGATGCGACGTACAGATATAGGAGGAGCCGATGTTATCCATGACGACGGTAGGGAGGGGAAGTCCTTCCATTTTGCGATCGAGAAAAACAACCGGATAATGATCGTCTACGAACCGCTGATACAGCTCCATGTTATTGCATGTCGGAACGATGATCAGGCCGTCGACCTGCTTGGCGATAAGCATCTCCACGTACTTCTTTTCCTTGGACGGATCCTCGTCCGTATTGCAAATAATTACGTGATAGTCATGGTGGTGGCAGTAATCCTCAATAGCGCGGGTCACTTCAGTCGAGAAACGATGGAGAAGATTGGCCACGATCACGCCGATCGTTGCCGTTGTTTTTTGCTTGAGACTTCTGGCCAGAATATTGGGCTGATAGCCCAGCTCGTCAATCGCAGCTTCAATTCTGGCCTTGGTCTCGGCAGACATATACTCGTAGCGATGATTCAAGTACTGCGACACGGTGCTTTTGGAGACGTTCGAAGACTTGGCCACATCAGACAAAGTCGCTCTTTTCCCTTTTGCCATGACTTCCCCACCTAAACCGATATTTCATGCTTGCATCAAAAAGTTGAACTAACCGTTCCTTCGGACATCCTGGCCTTTATGAAAGCCCGGGCCGCCCGCCGCCATATAGCCGCCGCTGCGCCCTTCCTCGTCTGCCGTTATCCAGAACGCATATAAGGATGCCTTCTCCAGATAAAAACGCAGCTTTATTGTACGATTCGCCACCGCTTCCAGATTTCCTCCAATCCAGCGGATCTGTACGCAGGTGCTGTCCACTCCGATCGGCTCGCATTGATCCTTGGAGAAACCGGGAATAACCTCTCCCGCTTCGTCCAGCACCTCGGCGTAAAACTTTCCTTGCGCGGCATCCGCATTGACGAACAGACGATCGCCCGAGAAAATCAGCTTCTTCGTCGTCACGCTGCCGCCTTGACCGTCATCCGTCAAGGAGGAGAAGCCGTCTCTCCGCAGCTTCGCAAGGCCCAGAGAGCCTCCCGCATATTCATGGACGCCCAGATTGGGGGAAACTCCGGAGAACATGGAAACATACATATACAGTTCGTCCCCCACGACCAGACATACCCCGTTGGGGGAATGCGCATAGCCATTGTCCCAGCGTCCCGCCACCTTGGAGGAGGCGATAAAAGGCTCATAGGTCGGACGCTCCCAGTGAAACCCGTCACGGCTGAAAGCAAGCTTGAGATCGGTGATCTTCAGGCTTCCGGTTCGTTCGCAGACCGTGTTCGGCGGGCCGAGGAAGACGGTGTACACGCCTAGCATAAGACTCTCATACGGCGTAGCGTCCAGATTGTACAGCTGCGTATAATAGCCAAGCTCGGGATCGGGTCTGTCGTAGATATCCGTTCGGGCCCAGTAACGAATGTCCTCGGCCTTCCATTGCGTCCCGTGGAAGAAATCCTCCGTCTCATAATATCCTCGGGTTCGTACGCGGCTGTCCAAGGCCGAGAACGTTCTTAAGCTGAACACCCACTTCCGCGTAAACGGATTATAGAAGAAGGTCGAATTATCCCCGGCCATCCCCGTCTCGCCGGCCTCCGCCCAATCGATGCCATTAGCCGACTTGTACAGCTTGATCATCTCCTTCGGGGGAACGGAGCCGGGGACATCATGGAAGTGCTTGGGCATGGTCAGATAGGTTACCGGCTCCTCGCCGAACTTGCGGAAGAAGACCATCATTTTGTACCTCTCGTCCGGCTCGGCAGCGTGATAATCAATCC
This sequence comes from Cohnella boryungensis, assembly GCF_042651945.1. Taxonomy (NCBI): domain Bacteria; kingdom Bacillati; phylum Bacillota; class Bacilli; order Caryophanales; family Paenibacillaceae; genus Cohnella; species Cohnella boryungensis. The sequence continues at coordinate 103,757 of NZ_JBHSED010000017.1, forward strand.
ACACCGCCGCTCCGTCGCGCAGCGCGCCTTGCTCCTCCGGAATGACCCGATCGTTCGCGCGAGTCGCATCGATCTCCGTCAGTCTTGTCCAATGAATCCCGTCATTGCTTTCCGCATACGCCACGCCGTCAAACCAGCCTGCCTGATACCACATCTTGAATTTGCCGTCCTCGTCATCATAGAAGATGCCGTCATTAAACGGACAGGCGCAAGGAATATTTCCGCCATCCATTTCCAACGGTGTTTCCGGAACGAAGACCGGCTGCTCCGCAAGCGTCGGCTGATGGAAGACCCGGTTCAAATCAGTCGTCTCAATAAGAAAATCGTCTACGAACAGCTGCCTGCCCAGGGCAATATTCACGACATCCGGCCATTGCTTTCGGTGCTCCTTGGAAGGAGGCTGATCCAGTGTCGTCTCGACGATGCGCGGCGGCCATTGCGCCGGCAGCTCCACATGATTGTATAGCTTCATTCTGCGTCACGCTCCTTCTATTGCAAGTTCGTATGCCGTCTGGCCATCAGCTCCTGCGGGTCCAAGGCCGACGCCCGCACGATATGAATCATTACCGCATCAAGCAGCAGATGCAGGCTTTGGTCGAACTGATTGCCGAGCGGCTGAATGGTCTCCGGTTCGTCTGCCAGGCGCCGTTTCGTCGCCGCGGGCAGTCGCAGAACAAAGTCGCTGCTTTCGGCCAGCTGCGAGGCCTCATTCGTGGTGATCAGCACAACGTCAGCCCCTGCCCGCTTGGCCTGGCCGACATACAGCTGTATGCTGCCCGTCGTGCCCGAGCCCGAGATCGCAAGCAGCATATCTCCCTGTTCGACATTGGGAGTAATCGTCTCGCCAACGACAAAAGCCGGATAATCGGCATGCATTAGCCGCATGGCGAACGCCTTGCCCATTAGGCCCGATCGGCCTTCTCCCGCTATGAAGATCCGCTTGGCATGGCGAATTCTCTCCGCGAAGGCCAGACACTTCTCTTCGTCGACGTTCCGCAATACGCCCGTAATCTCCTCCAGAATGCCCGTAAACAATGCTTTCATCCTGTCATTTCCCCCCGTATCCGTTGCGCGGCCGCTCTTCGATCCGTTGCGCCTGTAATGGCGCCGCCCACAATCAGCACATCGGGCCGATAGGGAACAAGCCGCGCTATCGTGTGCTCGTTGACGCCTCCCGCATAGGAGAAGCGGGCATCGGGCAGCGTGCGAAGATGCTCCATGAACGGAACATCCGCAGCAGCCTGCCCGGATTGCTCCTGCATGTCCTTGCCGCGGTGCACCGAGAACAGCCTCGCCCCAAGTTCATAGAGACGGTCGATTCGTTCGACGTCGACCACACCCAATAAATCAATCATAACTTGCTTGCCTTGCTGCTCGGCTATGCGCAACGCTTCTGTGATGGTCCTGTCGTCCGCGAAGGCCATGACCGTCGTCACATCCGCTCCTGCCAGAAAAGCCTGGCTGGATTCGCTTTTCCCGGCGTCGCAGGTTTTCATATCGGCCACAAGAACCGCATCGGGCCAATTCTTCTTTATCCTCGTTACAATAGCCATGCCGTATTGCTTGATGACGCCCGTTCCAACTTCAATCCACTCTGCCAGATCGCCAATCTCGTTCAATACCAGTAGACATTCTTCCTCCGTCAATCGATCCAGCGCCACCTGCAGCTTCACGGAGCATCACCGCCTATCGTTCCAATATTTCGCTTGCTTCCACTTCCTCATAATAAGGAAGACCTTCGTTGTCTCCGGACACGCTCACAACCATGGACCCGACTTTATTGGCGAATGCGGCTATTCGCTCTAACGGCCAATCCCTCAAGTGGCCCAGCAGAAATCCGGCATTAAAGCCATCCCCGGCCCCGACCGTATCCACCACTTGCGGAACTTGCACAGCCGGCATGCGGATGACCTCCTGCCGCGAGGCTACCGTGCATCCTCTTTCTCCCTGCTTGATCGCGATGCGGGAAATGCCGTACTTCCTGAATTCAGCCAGCATTTCGTCGAGATCGCCGGTTCCCAGCAGCAGGGCCGCTTCTTCTTCTCCGGTCAGCAGGATGTCGACATCCGGCAGCAGCGCAGTGAGCGCCGCCCTCGCCTCCTCCTTCGACCATAGCCTCAAGCGAATGTTCGGATCGAAGGACACCAGAACATCATGCTCTTTGGCTAACCGAATAGCTCTCCTGATGACGGACATATCATCCTTGCGAATCGCGGAGAACACCCCCGTAATATGCAATACCCGAGAGCGTTTAATATAATCCGCATGAATATCCGCCTCAGATATCGTTAACGTCGGCGAATCGGCTCTATAGTAGAAGGTCCGGCCGCTTCCGTCTTCGCGAATTTCCTTGAAATTGACGGATGTGGCGTAGGACTCCAGCAATTCAACCTGGGTGACGTCGATGCCTTCTCCCCGGGCATAATGGTAGACGTATTTGCCAAACTCATCATTGCCAAGACGGCTGATCCAGCCGGTTCTGAGCCCCAATCTAGCGCAGCCGATCGCCAGATTCAGCTCCGCCCCTCCCACCTTGCGCTCGAATTCGTTGACATGACGCAACGGTCCCTTGCTGCGGGGATTCATGGTTACCATTCCGTCACCTATCGTAATGACATCCAAATCCTTCTTCAAGGCAATCTCTCTTTTCTGTAGGTATAGTCTCCGTTGCTATTTTACCGCTCCTTGGGTTACTCCCTGGATAATGAACCGCTGCACGAACAGATAAATAATGAGCACCGGCATAATGGTCAACAGGATGCCGGGCAGGAATTTGGAATAATCCGTGGAGTAAATATCTTTGAACACCTGAATGGCAAGCGGCAGCGTCAGATAGGCCTTGCCCGCATTCTGCAACACGATCAACGGCAGCAGGAAGTCGTTCCAGATCCACAAGACATGCAGAATGCCGATGGTCACCGAAGTAGGCAGTACGATCGGAAGCACGATTTTGAAGAAAGTCTGTCTACCGTTGCAGCCGTCGATAAGCGAAGCCTGCTCAAGCTCCAGCGGAACGCTTTTGATAAAGCCATGATAAATAAACACGGCCAGCGGCGTGCCGAACCCGATATACATAAAGATCAGCGTTGGATGCGGCGCTCCGCTAATCCAGCCCAGCATCTTCCCGTACACGCTGACGAGCGGGATCATGATCGCCTGAAAGGGAATGATCATGGACGACACCATCAACAAAAACATGCCGTTGTTGAACCTGGTGCGGTTGCGCACAAAATAATGGGCCGTCATAGACGAGAACAGTAAAATGATGAGCACGCTGGTCAACGTAATGAACACTGTATTTAATAAACTGCCGAAGTAATTCATCTGATCGATGGCCAGTTTGAAATTTTCGAAATGGAATGTCGTCGGGAAGCTCATGGGCGATTCGATAATCTCCGCATTGGACTTGAACGCATTCAACAGCAGCAGCGCAAAAGGAAACACAAACAGTAGAAAGGCCAGCAGTACGATCACATATACCGGGAGCTTCCGAATCCATAACGTGATAGGCACTAGTGTTCGACCTCCATTTTCTTGCTGAAATACACCTGCGTAATCGTAATGATCGCGACGATCAGGAACAGGACGAACGCCTCTGCCTGGCCCAGCCCGTAGTTATAGCTGCGGAACGCCTTGTCAAACACATGCATCGAGGTCATGACCGTGCTTCCGTAGGGCCCGCCTTCGGTTAACGAAAAGTTGAGATCGTAGACCATGAAGCTGCGTTGCAAAGACAAAAAGATCGTCACGATAAAGGAAGGTACCATCAGCGGCAGAATCATGCGCAGCAATTGCTTCCACTTTCCAGCCCCATCGATGGTGGCCGCTTCCATAATATCTTTAGGCACATTCATTAATCCGGCAATGAAGATGACCATCATGTAACCCGCATAGTGCCATACCGTAACCACTACAAGAGCCCAGAAAGCCAATTTTTCATTGCCGAGCCAGGATTTGCTGAACAGCTCCCAGCCGAATTGATCGCCAATCTTCACGAAGAAATTGTGAAAAATAAACTGCCATAAGAAACCGAGCACCAGCCCGCCGATGAGACTCGGAGCAAAAAACGAAGCCCGAAGGAAATTCTGCCGCTTCATCCATGTGACCAACAAATAGGAGAGCATAAATCCTATTCCATTAATGAGGAGAACCGATACCGCCACATATCGAAGGGTCAGCGCCATGGACTTCCAGAAGGCCTCGTCGCGAAATACATCCAGGTAATTAGTCATGCCGACGAAGGGCATCTCCGACGCAATCCCGTCCCACTTGAAGAACGTGAGATAAATCCCGTATACAAAAGGAACAATCATGACAGCCGCAAATATGCTAATCGCCGGACCGGTATAAAAGAGTTGCCTCCCCGTGTTTCTGAACAAATTTTTCTTCGCATTCAACACGATCACTCCAGTTCTTCCTCATCAAGTAAAAACGGCTTCGCCGACCTTTAGTAAGGCGACAGACGTTTTGTATCGCGCTATCAGATGAGTATAAAGGAGGTCTGCATCTTATACTTTCTGATAGTTCAAGTAAAAACGGCTTCGCCGACCTTTAGTAAGGCGACAGACGTTTTGTATCGCGCTATCAGATGAGTATAAAGGAGGTCTGCATCTTATACTTTCTGA
>NZ_JBHSED010000017.1:108391-136241 GCF_042651945.1 Cohnella boryungensis
TAATAAAGAATGTGGCGGAGGTGACTCCGCCTCCGCCACATTCTTTGGTCCGGCGTTACTCCTTGCCCTTCCAGAACGCCTCGATTTCTTTAGCCAGGCCTGCGCGATCCGTGCTGTCCGCCAGATACTTTTGCATCGAAGCCCCGATAACCTTCGAGTGATCGCCCGGCACATAGTTAGCCCCGAACGACACGGTCAAGCCGCTGTCCATATAGGACTTGATCGACTTCCCGAGCGAGTCGGACGGCTCGAGCGGGTTATTCGAAGTGGCAGGGATAATCCCCATCTTGTTCACCAGAAAATCCTGACCGGTCTCATTGTAGACAAACCACTCCAGGAATTGCTTGGCGGCCGCTTGCTGCTCCGGCGTGCTCTCGCTCTTATCGATGAAGATTTGCTTGGTTGCGCCTACAGCGATAGCTCCTGCAGCCTTAGTATTGATTGCATTGTCGATGGGAACCGGAAGGAACGCATAATCCCCATCGGGATTGACTTCGAGAAGCTGGCTGATCATCCAGTTTCCGTTGAATGTGAACGCCGAGGTGCCGTTCGCTACAGCGGCAGCGATATTTTCAGCCGTGACCGCGAGCGGATCCTTTTTGCCCGAGTTGTAAGCCTTCATCAGATCGAAAGTATCCATCAAACCGTTGAAGCTTGCATTTTCTGCGAGATTCGCTTCCCCTGCCTTCAGAGAGGCGAGGAATGCGGCTACGTCTCCGCCCTCTTGCGCGGCATAGGATAACGGAAGGAAGTGGTTCCCTAACGACCATGGCATGCCGCCAACCAGAATAGGCGAGATTCCCGACTTTTCGATCGTTTGGAACAGCGACTCCAGATCGGCTAAGGTTTTGACCGATGCCGGATCGAAAGCTCCTCCGATCGCTTTCTCTACGACGGCTTTATTGTAAACGAGACCGTATCCTTCCACCGCGAACGGGAATGCAAGGGTAGCGCCGTCAAGCTCGTTAGGCGCGGCCAAATCCTTCACCCATTTTTCTCCCGATAGATCCAACGCCTTGTCCTTGAATTTAGCGATGTCTCCGGCATCCAGCATATTCAGCGTAGCGGGCGTTCCGGACGAATACAGGACGGAAGCTCTCTCGAACGGAGATTGTCCGCTTGGCACGGTCAGAATATTCACCTTGATATTAGAGTTTTCATTCATGAAGGCCTGTGCGGCATTCTCAAGAGCTTCGTGAATCTGGCCTTTGGAATTGAGCATAACGATTTCGACGGCTTTGCCGGCGTTTTCTGTATTGTTGCCATTGCTGGCCGGTTGACCGCTTTCCTTGTTATTGCCGTTCCCGCAAGCCGTAACCACGGCAACGACCAAAGCCACAATTAGCAATTTCCATGATTTCATGTTGATTATGCCTCCCTTAAGTAGATAAAGCAGCAAGCGTTTACAATCAATTCCTAGTCTGTCCCCCTTGTTTTCCGCTTATGAAGAAACGCTTTAATTCTGTAAAACCAGGTTCATAAACCGATTTACTAAATCGGTTTATCCATATCATAGTGGATGTCTCCCCTTTTGACAAGCCTATTTTTGCTCCTATATCGAACAGCATCGGGAAGCCCTCGCGAGATCGCGCCAGGCCCGCGTCGTCGCAGCTCAATCGATAGGTACAGAAAGCCCCTCGTCTCTTAAGAGAAACGAGGGGCTCTCGGCGTCTTGCTCTATTCGGTTAACTGACGTTTACTGGATGACCTCAATCGCGACCTCCTCCGGCCGGTAGACGGCCGTGACGCCGCCCTCCGTATCGGTCGCGAACATAACCGTACGCTCAGCCTCCAATCGGAAGGCGTAACGCCGTCCGCTTGACGGATCTCGAACCTCTACCTCAGTCCCGACGGCATACTCCGATACGAATATATAGAGCGATCCGGTACGGAATGCCAGCTTCCGGCCGTAAATCCCGGCGAGATCGCCGCCCTTCAGCCATTCCAGCTCCGGCCCGACTCCCGCCTCGCGAAGCGCGAACTTGTACAGCTCGATCAGCGTCTCCGAGCGCTCGTTCAGCTCCACAGGCAGCGGGCAACGAATCAGCTTGCCGTTCCCCAGCGTCGTTACCGTAACCGTCGCCGCGCCATCCGCGTTCGGGGAATCCGCAGCCAGCTCCTTCGCCGTCTCCGCGAATCTCAGCTTAGGGAACGAAACGGGGAGAAGCCGTCCCTCCAGCTCCAACGCTTCTTCCCGGCGCACATTGCCCAGCTTCGTGCCGCCGATACGCTCCGCCATCCTCTGCGTCGGTCGCCAATATTCGTCCAATCCCATAGGTCCCGTGAACAGCAAAGCTCCGCCCTTATTCTCGACGTGCGTCAACAGCTTCTCCAGCGCCTCGCCGCTAAAGTTGTGCGGGCTCGGCACGATGAGCAGCTTGGGCGACCATTCGGACAGAGAATCCAGATGATATTCGGACAAGCCCCGCACGGGCTGCTTCAGCCTATACAGCATAACGCGGGTCAGCTTCGTGGTCGCATCCATCGCCAGCTTGCGCGTGGAGAAATCGTTCGAGAACGGATACACGACCGCCGTCTCTTCCAGCTCCCGATCCTCGAACATCGCGCCGATCGCCGACATAAAGCGGCCGAAGTCGTACGAGACATCCGCTTCCGGCTTCTCCGTTCCGTCGGCGCGCACCGCGCCGATGTTGGATTCGTTCACGTTGTCCATATACGGATTGATGTTCCAGATCCACTGCACCGCGCCTGCGCCCCCGGAAGCGAAGGCATAAGCGTATTTACGTTCCAATATGGCTTTCAACTCGGTCTCCGTGCGCTTGGCTTTGCCTTCCGGCGTCTCCGTATACATAATGCCCGTTTCCTGAATCAGATTCGGCTTGTCAGGCGTCTTAGTGAATATGTTGTCCCACATCAAGTCGTCATTCTGCCACCAGGTATGCACTGTCGTATAATCGACGGCCGGGCCGTAGAAGAACGGAGACGGGCGCTGGCTGCAGATGCCCTCGTCTTGTCCGACCGTTACCATCTGCGCCGGCTGGGAGGAGCGAATCGTCCCGCTGAGCTCCCGCGTCCATCGATTGAGCATGTCCATCGAGAACAGCGTATAATCGAGCAATCTCGCATTCCTTCTCGGTTGGACGCCGGTAATCTTGAAAGTAATATCCGCAGCCGTCGGAGCCTGCGCCGATTCGTAATCCGGCAGCTCATCGGGCGACATGTTCCAGCGTTCCTGCAAAGCGCGAATATCGGGACCGTGCCGCTCGCGGAGCCATTCCGCATACAGCTTGCGTTCATGCGGGTCGCCGGCCGTCTGCGCGCCGTTGAAAATATTCTTAGGGTCGAACAGGGACGGCTCGTTAATCAGGTCCCAATGCACGTACGTCGACTCCGCATGCCGGGAGACGATAGCGGAGATGAACCGCTTCTGCGCTTCTACGCTGCGCGGATCGAGATAAGGGTTCGAGCCTTCCCAGCGTTCCGGGCTGAACGTGAAGAAGGTAAAGTTGACTTCCAGATCGTGCTTCTTCGCGGTAAGCATGAACGCGTCAATCGCGCGCATAACCTCCTCGGAAGCATGCCCATCTACGAACATCGTTTGCCGCCACATCGACCACAGCCCCGTCCGGATGTAGTTGATGCCCGCCCGACCCATCTGCGCCATATCCCGGTTCCAGACGGACACGTTCGGGAGAAGGAGGAATTTGCGCGCTACGTCCGAAGTCATATAGGTCATCCCGACGATCGGCATAGGACGATCCCCGCGCCGGAAGTAATCGCGGTCCCGCGACAGATAATCGCCCTTCCGCAGCAGCTCCGCATCGTAGCCCCAGAATCCCTGACGCAGCGTCCTGACTTCGCCGTCGTCGGTTATCGCCCGGCACTCGGCTTCATAGTACCCCGGCTCAAGCGGCAAATCCGTTGCGATCCGCGCGAATTGCAGCTCCCGCGATCCGTTCATGGCGGACTCGCCCGACCAGACCGGGAGGCGCTCGCCTTCGGCTTCTTTGAGCACGGATATCTCGAACCGCCAATGCCGCCGCTTGTCCGCCCGGCTTGGCAGACGGGACAATTGCTGCAGCTGCAGCGTTAACGTCGCACGCTCGCCCGGATAATAGCTGGCGTAATTCGGCTTGAACCAGATTTCGGTTACACCGTTCGCGCAATAAGCGCTCCATTCCTGTATCGCCTGAATTCCCTGCTCGCTCCATAACCGTTCGCTCGCCTGCAGATTGACGAACAGCCAACGGCCGCCGGCATGAGCCGCCTTCGTATTCTCTACGAGAACGACGGGCGCGGCCACTTCCCGGCCATCTCGCGATACCCCCTTGAGCAGAGGATACAGATGGGCATCCATCGGTCCGGAGGTGCCGCCGTCGCCCGGATGGTCGTCAAGCGTCGTAAAGTGCACCACGAAGCCGACCGTCGGCTGAATGTCGAACAGCGATTCCCTGCCCTTGAATAACGGAATTTCCGTTGAGGCCTCGTAAGCGGAGACGGGACCGGGATCGACCGGCAGCACCTCGTGAATGTTCAGCTGCTGGTGGTAGGCCGTTTGCTCCGTCTCCAGCACCCACTGCCCGTCTTTCCGATACGCGGGATAACGCAGCGGAGCGCCTCCGATATGAAGCAAGCCGCCTCCCCGCTTCAGGAAAGCCGCCAATGCCGGCCAATCCGCCTTGGGAAAATAAGGGCCGTGCAAATGAACGGCTACGTCCGCGCTTTGCAGAGCTTCTTCCCAGCTTCCCGCCGGCGCGATCTCGCCGATTCGCGCCAGTGAAGCCAATGCCTGTTCGTCGGGACGAACGCCTGCATACGGAAAGGCGTCGTCGTACAAAATTACGATTCTACTCATGGAATCCCCCTGTGGCGCACTAAGGCGCAATAATCCCTTCATCTATCGCCCGCATGACCAATTGCGAGAATAAGCTATTGGACCAGGCAAACCACGGGCGCGTATACTGGTGCGGATCGTCCGCGTGAAATCCTTCGTGCATGAAGCCGGTTTCGGCATCCGTCGATTCCAGCCAGTCGAGCATTAACCGCATTTCCGCAGGGTCGGTTGAGGTCAATCCCTGCATGGACAGCGCCATATGCCAGATATACCCGTCCGGCGTATGGGGACTGCCTATGCCCGAAGCGAATTTGCCCTTGAAAAAAAAGCGGTTATGACCGCTTAACGCAAAGCGGCGCGTATTCAAATAGACGGGATCGTCCGCCGAAGCGTAGCCGAAATACGGGATAGACAGCAGCCCCGGCGTTCCGGCGTCATCCATCAGGCAATAGTTGCCCAGACCGTCGGTTTCGTAGGCGTAGATCGTCCCGAACTCGGGATGTTCGACCTTCCCGTAGCGCTGAATAGCCTCCTCGACGGATAACTCGAGCCGCGAAATCTCCGCGAGCATCTCCGGCGACTCGCCGTATGCGACAGCCAACTCCCGCATTTGTCCGAGCGCCACGACGGCCATCATATTGCCCGGAATGTTGTAGTGGTACTCGCAGGCATCGTCGCTCGGACGGAATGCGGACCAGATCATGCCCGTGTAGCCGGTCGGAGTGCCGACTCCGTTCGCCAACGTGTCCATGGCCGGACCGCAGCTTCGCATGAACCGGTAAGTCGAAGCCTCGTCATGGCGCTGCTCCGTCGCGAACAGCCTGACGATGGCGCGCATCGCCTGACTGAAGGACGTGTCCATGAATGCCGCATCTCCAGAAGCCTTCCAGTAATGGTAGGCCAGCCTTACGGAGAAGCAGAGCGAATCCAGCTCGTATTTGCGTTCCCATACTTCGTCCGGCACCGGAATGTCGCATCGGTCGTTCGCGTCCCAATGGCGCCCGTTCGCTTCTTCGTTGAAGGCATTGGCGTAAGGGTCGATCAGAATGCATTCGACATGGCGGCGAATCAGGCCGGCGATCAAACCTTTCAATTCCTCATCCTGGCCGGCGAGCTCTACGTAGGGAAACATTTGCTCGACCGAATCCCGAAGCCACATCGCGGGGATATCGCCGGTGATGACGAAGGTCGTTCCGTCGCTCATCCGTTTGGTCGTCGTCTGCAGGGTGTTCGGATAACAATTCGCGAATTGCCGAAGCAATTTCGGTCGGCGCAAGAGCGCGAGTTCCGTTTCTTCCAGCCGGGCGACGACCGCGCGGGGCAGCTCAAGCACGGGAATATCGACGGATGGCTCCCGGGACAAGTTATTCATTAGACGTCATCTCTATTCTGCAAAAGTAGTCTTCCGTACCGTTTGTTCGTACCGTTCGTATCCTTCGGCCGAAGCCCAATCTTCCCGGCTGTTATCCGCTTACTCTTAAACCCGCTTCCAGCCCTTCCGCGGAATGGCTGCCGACGCGAATGACGAATTCGCCTTCCTCGACGATTCGCACGTTGCCGGGCTGCGTCAGCCGCAGCTGCTCTTCTCCGAGCTCGAACGTCACCGTCTTCGTCTCCCCCGGTTCGAGCCAAATCTTGCGGAAGCCTTTAAGTTCGATCTCCGGACGGGTCACCGTGCTGATCTTGTCCGTCACATACAGCTGAACGGTCTCCGCCCCGGCCCTGGAGCCCGTATTGGTGACAAGCACCTCCGCAGTCGCCTTGCCATTCGGAGAAATCACCTCGGGATACACCCGCAGCCCGGCATATTGAAAAGTAGTATAGCTTAGTCCGAAGCCGAACGGGTATCGCGGCGTCAGATCGGTTTCCAGGTAGCGTTTGCCCCTCGTCCGCTTGCTGTTATAGACGAGCGGAAGCTGCCCGGAATGCCGCGGGATCGTAACGGTCAGCTTGCCCGAAGGGTTCGCGTCGCCAAACAGAAGGTCGGCGATTGCGTTCCCGCCTTCCTGCCCGGGATACCAAGCCTCGAGAATCGCGGCCGCATGCTCGTCGATCCACGGCTCTACGACGGGACGGCCATTGATATAGACGACGACAAAAGGCTTGCCCAGCCGTCCGAGCTGTTGGACCAGCTCCAGCTGCACGCCGGACAAGCCGAGCTCCGCCCTGTCGATCCCCTCTCCGCAATCCATATCGCTAGTCGGAGCGTCGGTGACAACGGAAGCCCCCGTACGCAGATCGATCGTCCCCTCGCCGAAGTCTCGCGCGCTTGAGCCTCCCAGAACGAGAACCGTCATATCGGCTTTCTCCGCGCAAGCGATGGCCGGGCCGAAACCTTCGCGGGAGTCGCCCTTGACCGAGCACCCCGGCGCATAGTGGATCTCCACGGACTCCCCGACCTGGCTTCGAATGCCATCCAGCACCGTCTTGACTTGGTTCCGCCGTTGCGGAGAAGTATAGTCGCCGAGCTGGTTGTACATTCTGTCGGAGTTCGGCCCGATCACCGCTATACTCTTCAAGCTGCCGCGATCGAGCGGAAGAATACCCGCTTCGTTCTTAAGGAGCACAATGCCTTCCGCGGCGACCTCGCGCGCTAATGCCCGATGCTCTTCGGCTCCGATGATCCGCTCCGCCGCGTCGGGGTCGACATAAGGACGCTCGAACAAGCCCAGCCTGAACTTCGCGGCGAGAACCCGCCCCGCCGCTTTGTCCAGCGCCGCAGCATCGGTCAGTCCCTGGCTGAGCGCTTCCGGCAAATGCCGGGCGAACGCTTCTCCGGACATTTCCATATCCACCCCGGCATTTAACGCGAGCGCGGCGGCATGCGCTCCGCTGGCGGCTACGTTGTGGCCGTGCTCCAGCATCTGAACCGCGCCGCAATCCGTAATGACGAATCCGTCGAAGCCCCATTCCTCGCGCAGCACTTGTTCCAGCAAATAGCGACTCGACGTGCACGGCACGCCGTCAATCTCGTTATACGCCGGCATGACCGACAGCGCCCCCGCTTCCACCGCCCTGCGAAAAGGAGGCAGATCGACGGAATGCAGCTCTTGCAAGCCCATATGGGCAGGGGCGCCGTTGCGCCCGCCTTCCGGGCTGCCATAGGCGACGTAATGCTTCAGCGTCACGCCGATCGCATCTGGAGCATCCAGCCTGTCTCCCTGCATGCCTCTTACGGCTGCGGCCCCCATCTCTCCGACCAGATGCGGATCTTCGCCGAACGTTTCCTCGGTACGGCCCCAGCGAGGATCGCGAACGACATCCAGCACCGGCGAATAGGTGACGGTTCCGCCTTGGCTTCTCGTCTCCGCCGCAACAACCTTGCACATTCGTTCGAATAGCTCGGGATTCCAGGTGCTGCCGATCAACAGAGGCACGGGAAACACGGTTGCGCCGATGGCCATATGACCGTGAGAGCATTCCTCCCCGATCATCAGCGGGATGCCTAGACGGGAATGCTCGATTGCATAGCGTTGAATCTCGTTAACCGCTTCCGCTCCCGCGCGGGGCGATAGCCCGTTGTCGAGCGTGACCCGGGTCCACGGATCTGCGCGAAGCGTGCCGTATAGCGCGCCTACCCTTCCTTCGCGCGCCCGCTCCCGGAATGACTCCGTCAGCGTCCAAGCCGCGCCTTCTTTATCGAACACCTGCCAGCCGAACAGCTGCACGAGCTGTCCGATCTTCTCCTCGATCGTCATTCTTGCAAGCAGATCGGCTACCCGCTCCTCCACGGGCAACGCCGAATCTCGGATTTTCATCGGTCACGCCGCCTCTCCATTAGTCGTTCAGGGTTTGCCGATGCGCCCGGACGAATGAAATCGCCTGCGCAATGTCGGCCTCCGGGTTCGCTCCTACTTCGCGTTCGATAGTCAGGTAGCCTTTGTAGCCGATGTCTCTCAACGCGCGGAAGTAAGCGTCGAAGTCCACGCCGCCTTCCCCGAGCGGCAATTCGCGGAACGACGCGCCCCGCTCCGCCGCTTCGGCAATCTTCTCATGGCTCATGGGAGCGTAGCCGAGCGCTCCGTAGACTTCGCGCGGGTCTACCTCAAGCAGCCGGATGCCGTCCTTCACATGCGTATGCACGATGTAGTCCTTAAGGGTATATACGCCCTGTACCGGGTCGTCCCCGGTGACCATCACCATGTTCGCGGGGTCGAAATTCACGCTGACGCCCCGATTGCCGAGCGTATTCAGGAACGCCTTGAGATGCGCGGCTTTCTCGGGGCCGGTCTCAATGGCGAAATAGCCGCCCAGGCTTGTCGCATAATCGCTAAGCTCCCGGCAAGCCCGCTGCATCGTCTCGTATATCTCTCCGTTCGAATCGTCGGGCACGATCCCGATATGCGTCGTCACAATATTCGTGCCGAGATCCAAAGCCAGGTCCATAATCCGCTTCGATTTCTCGATCTTGGCCGGATTCGCCCGCTTATCCTGAAAGCCATGTCCGGCCAGATCGCCGCACAGCGCCGAGATATCCAAGTCAAGCGAAGCGACATGCTCGCGCAGCGCCTTGCGCTGCCCGGCGGTGAGCGCCGCGGGATCCATCTCGCCGTCCACGGCATAGATCTGCACGCCGTCCGCCCCAAGCGCCTTGGCCTTGTTCAGCCCTTCCCTCACGCCGACCCGGAAGCTGTCGACAATGACTCCGATCTTGTTCGATCCTCTCATGATGATGCAACCTCCCATAGACGGCGCACATTGTCCAGCGCGATTCGAGTCCCCGTCGTGCATGATTCCAAGCCTTCGAATTCGACCGAGATGTAGCCGTCGTAGCCGGACCGCTTGACCGCTGCCGTAATTTCCGCTATGGGCAAGTCCCCCTGGCCGACGATCGCGCCGCGCAAGTATCGACCGGCTTCGCTCCGGAACCAGCCTTCTCCGGGGTCCCGATTCTCGGGCCGGATATAGAAGTCCTTGAAATGCACCATGGACGCATAGGACGCATTCTTCCGCACGGATGCCAGCGGGTCCTCGTCCACGCATACGAAGTTGCCGACATCGAGCGTCGTTCTAAAGTTGTCGCGGCCCACCGCCTCAATGAGGCCAAGCACGCGATCGCTCGCTTGAATGAAATAGCCGTGATTTTCAATGCTGGTCGTAATGCCGAAACTCGCCGCGTAGTCGGCGATCTCCCGACAGCCTTCCACGATGTTGTCCAGATGGCTCAGATAATGCCGGACGGACGTGTCGGGATGCGTCGCGACATCGTGCCGCATCAAGGAAACGCCCAGTCTCGCGGCCATATCCACTTCCCGCTTCAAGCGCTCGATCTCGGCGCGATAGGCCTCCTCCCCGTCCGTGACGAGATTGCCGCGCACCGCATAATTGGACAGCTCGATCCCGCACGCCGCCGCCTTTTCCCGAATGCGCTCGGCCAGGCCTTCCTGACCGTACAGATCGAAGCCGACCGGTACGATCTCCACATGCTCCCCGCCCGTCTCGGCCGTCCAGGCAATGACGTCCAGCACGTCCATCTCGCCGCTTCGAATCATCTGATACAAGCTATAAGTGCTAACTCCGAGTTTCATTTTCCGTCCCCCTGTCCATACGGTTATTCGAACCGAATTTCTTCTCCCTTTGCCGCCGATTCATAGATGCCGCACAGCATTTTCATGACCTCGACGCCGTCGGCTACCGGGCTGATCGGTTGCTCGCCCGTCAGAATACAATCGATGAAGTGGTCGATTTCGTTCTGGAAGGCGCTGTCCAGATGGAAGCCGGGATGATCCGTCTGGGGCGTGATGTTCAGAATCGTGTTATTCTTCTCCGTCACGAACGACAGCGCCGGATCGATCTCCACGCCGCCGCGGTCCCCGAACAGATTGATCGTTGTTTTGTTTTCTTTGGCATGCAAGGTGAAGCTGGCTTCGAGCAGCAAGGAAGCCCCGTTGTCGAAGCGAATGATCGCATTGGCCATATCCTCGACCGTATTGCGGGAAGCGTCGTAATCGGCCGCCCGGTAGGACGTCAAGTGCTTGACGTTCGCTCTGTTTCCGAGCTTGCTGTACGTGTTCGCAGAGATCGATTTCACCTTCGGCCGGCCCATCAGGTACCAGCACAGATCGATCACGTGCACCCCGATATCGATTACGGGACCGCCCCCGGACCGTTCCGCATCGGCAAACCAGCCTCCGGGATTCCCGATCCGACGGATGCTGGAAGCCCTCGCGTAATACAGTTCGCCGAATTCGCCCTGCTCGACGAATTCCTTGACCAGCTTCGCGTTATTGTCATAACGGCGCACGTACCCGACCTGCAGCATTCGGCCCGACGACCGAACGGCTTCCTCGATGCGCAGAGCCGCCTCGACCGTCGTGCTGAGCGGCTTCTCCAGAAGCACGTCCAGCCCGGCCTGGAGCGCTGCGACGGCGATCGGCTCGTGCGTATTGTTCCAGGTGCAGATGCTGACCGCGTCGATCTCTCCTTCCGCGAACATCTTATGATAGTCGGTATACGTTTTAACGGCGCCGTAATGATCGGCCGTCTTCTTGGCCCGCTCCTCGTTCAGATCGCAGATGGCGTAAATCTGGACTTGCTTATTGTTTCGATAGGCGTTCAAGTGCAGCTCGGAGATGGTTCCGACGCCTACGATGCCGATTTTGACTTTATTCATAATTGATAATCAATCCTCTCCGTAGTGTAAGACCAGATCGACGAGCGCCGCGGCGGCGGCGGTCACTTCCGCCAGTTCCACCGACTCCTCGTCCGTATGGGCTTGCTCGATGCTTCCGGGGCCGAAGACGACGGAAGGCACGCCGACGCGCGCCAGCTTGCTGGCATCCGTGCCGTAGGCCGCGCCGTATTCCCGCTTCCCGTTCGCCGCCTTGGCGACCGAGCGCCCCAGCTGCCGCAGAATTCGGGAGTCGGCGGGCACTTCCATCGCATAATCGATAATGAACGGCTCGCCGACTGTCAAAGTCAACCCCGGAACCCGCATCTCCAGCCGAAGCAACCTGTCCCTCAGCCCGCGCCATACTTCCATCGGCTCTTCGCCTGGAATCGTCCTTCTGTCTACCGTGATCCGGCAGCTGCCGGGAATGGTATTCGGCGCGTCTCCGCCGCTGATTTCGCTGATGCAGTGCGTGGGCGGGCCGACAAGCGGATGCGTCATCCTCGCATATTCCGGTTCGATCTCCGTTCTCAGGAAATTCAGAACCTCGACCATGCGTTCAATGGCGTTATTTCCGTTGGCCGGAGCAGAGCTGTGTCCGGCAATTCCGCGGGTTTCAATATGAAACCGGACGCAGCCCTTATGCGCCACAACACGATGCAAGCCCGTAGGCTCGCCGACGACGGCTGCGGAATAGTCGAACCGTCCGGAGCTAATCGCTTCGGCAAGAGCCGATACGCCTTTATACCGATATTCCTCATCCACCACTGCCGCCAAATGAACCCCGACCGGCAGCGGCAACCCGCTCCGCCTCAGCGCAGACATAGCGACAAGCATCCCGGCAAGCGAGCCTTTCGTGTCACATGCGCCGCGTCCGTATAATCTGCCGTTCGCTGCCTTTCCGGCAAAAGGGTCTATCGTCATGCCCGAGGTCTGCACCGTATCCATGTGCGCCTCGAACAGTAACGCAGCGCCCCCGGCAGAGCCGGGCAGCATGCCGATCACATTGCTGCGGCCGGGCTCGACCTCCTGCTCCACGCAAGGGATGCCTTGCAGCGAAAGGTATTTCTTCACATAAGCTCCGACGGCTCCTTCCCCGCTGCCGCCCGGAAATGCCGGGTTAACGCTGGGAATGGCCACCAGGTCCCGCAAGACTTGTTCAATCTCGTTCGGATCGATCGATACCTGCATCATTGCCGTTTGCCGCCCGCCTTCCCGATAATCGACTAATAGAGCATTAATAATTGCAGCCGCGGGCATCGATCGTTATCCACTCCGCCAGCCTGCCCTTGCGCACGCCGGCTACGCGCTGATTCAGATTGGGAATGACGCAGGAGTGATTCGGAATGATCTCCAGTCGATCTCCGATCTGCAAATTCGTCTTATCGGGATCGAATTGCAGAAAGCCATGCTCCTCGTTTAGCCCGGCCACCTGCACGTCCGGATAACCGACTACGATTCCGAAGCCGTCGCGATGATGCGCCTTATCGCTTGTCATCGCCTTCGTCCCCGCGTCGATCGTCGCCCGGCCGGGCAATGGCGTGCTGACGACGGTGGCGACGATACGCAGCGCGCAATCCTCTTCCCGCGCCAAGCCCATGCTTACCCCGGAAGCGTCGAAAAACGCGTAGTTGCCCGCGCGCACCTCGGTGACAATGCCATCCAGCTGCTCGCACATCAACGATGCGGGAGAAGATCCTGTGCTGACGATCGATATCGAAAGCCCTGCGTCCTTGAACAAGGCAGCCGTTTCTTGTATGATGCGCGATTCTTCCCGTATCGCATCGACGAACCCTTCCTTGTTCTTGTTCCCGTAGATCTTCCCGAAGTAGCCCATGATGCCCGCCACTTCGATGCCGGGAAGCGCCTGCACCATCAGGCCGAACCTGAGCGCATCCGCGCCCGGTTGACGGCCGCCGCGGTGCAAGCCGCCGTCGATCTCGACGAGCGCCCGAACCGGCTTGCCGGTTTGTACGCCGACCCGGGACAAGCCCTCCGCTCCCGCCAGGCTATCGACGGTAACGATCAGCTCGGCCTGCCGGTGCAAAGCAGCGAGCCGGGCCAGCTTGTCCGGACCAATGATCGGATAGGCAATCAGAATGGAGCTGATGCCTGACGCCGCGAATACCTCCGCCTCGGACAGCTTGGCCGTCGTGATGCCGATTGCGCCGGCCTCCAGCTGTTTGCGCGCAATGGCCGCCGACTTGTGAGACTTAATGTGCGGCCGATGATCGATGCCGCATGCTTGCAATCTCTTCGCCATGGAGGCAATATTGGCTTCCATCACGTCAAGATCGATAATCGCGGCCGGGGTCGGCAACTCCTCGTAGCGGCTCATGCCTCTTCCAGCTCTACGATCAATTCGATTTCGACAGGTGTGTCGAACGGCAGCTCGTTCGAAGAAATCGCGGAACGGGCGTGCTTTCCTTTCTCGCCGAACACCTCGATCAACAGATCCGACGCTCCGTTAATGACGAAGGGCTGCTCGACGAACCCCGGAGCCGAATTGACGAATGCCAGCATCTTGACGACTTGTTTGATCCGGTCCAACTCTCCCAAATGCTCCTTAAGGACGGCCAGCAGATTAATCGCGACTTGTCTGGCCGCCGCATAGCCTTGCTCGACCGTAAGATCCGAGCCGACCTTTCCCGTCATCATCAGCACGCCGTCGATTCGGCAGTCGTTGCCCGAAGTATAGACGAGATTGCCGACCTGCTTGGCCGGTACATAAGCGGCGACGGCGGGCGGCACCTTGTCCAGCCTGATTCCCTTTTCTTCTAGCGCTCTCTCCGCGTTCCCCACAGCTTTTCCTCTCCTTAATCGGTTTCTTTCTTGCCCTGGCAAATGTCAAAGCTGCCTTATAACAGGAACGTCTGCACGCGATGAAGGCGGCAGACGTATCCTTTTTTAACTTCAATTATCTTTCGACGCCATCTGCATACACCGAAGTGCCGCGCTGCTCGCGTGCCCAAGCCGCAACCCGCGCCGGATCGCCTTCCCAAAGGCGCTCCCTGCCCCATTGATTCGCTTCCGGCTTCCCATCGCATTCGACCCGTATGACCGGGAACAGTCGCGAAGGCGATTCCTTCGGCAAGCCGTTGATGAACAATTCGTTGCCGATTTGTTCGAAATCCAGCCTCTGCCCTGTCGTTAGAAGGGTAACGCCCTTCACTTTGGTGACCAAATCGGCAAGACGCATTTGCGGACGGCCATCCCAGAAACGAATGATCAAGTATAGATTATTCCCGCGGGTCGTCTGACGGCCTCGCGTAATAAATTCCGTGATGGCGCCACCGTCCGAGCCGTAGATGGCTTCCCCATGCACTTCCAGCCAGCTCCCGATTTCCATGGCCCGCTGCACGAATTCCGGCGGGAACTGGCCATCTGCCGTAGGGCCGACGTTCAGCAGCAGATTGCCGCCATGCTCCCCTCCCTTCTCCGTGCATTCGCACAGCATATCCAACAAGTAATCCGCCGGCCGCCAGCGCTCGCCGGTCACATGGCTCCAGAGACGCCATGTCGTCACCTGGCAGGATTCCCATAGACGCTTCCGGTCGACGACGATCAAGTGCTCCGGCGTGCCGAAGTCGCCAAGCGTATCCGAATCGCCCGCGCCGACGCCTCCGTCCGCCCGGTATCCGTCATGCGCTTCGGAGTATCCCAGCCGATTGTTGATCAAGATGCCGGGCTGCAGCTCGCGCATGGTCTCGACCAGCTTAACGCTTTCCAGGTCATCGGCATTGCGCGGCCATACTCCGTCGAAGAAGAAGTGATCGATCTGCCCGTAATTGGTAAGCAGCTCCTTGACCTGGTTGTGCAAATAGTCCCGCACCTTGGCCCAGCCCTCCGGATCATTGGCCGGACCGTCGAAGTAAGCCGGAAGCCGCCAGTCGATCCAGGAGTAATACAACCCGATTCGGAATCCCTCCTTGCGGAAGGCATCCACGTATTCGCGCACGAAATCCCTCTTGGGCGCCTGCTTCGCGCTTGAATAATCGGTATAGGCGCTGTCCCACATGCAGTAGCCGTCATGGTGTCTGGTCGTAAAGCAAGCATACTTGAACCCGGCCTTCTTGGCGGTACGCGCCCACAGCTCCGGATCGAAATGCTCCGGATTCCACGCGCAGGCTTGCTCGGCATACTCGGCGTGATCCAGATGCTCGCGGAACAGAACCTGCTCTCCGCGGGCATATTGGGCATAAGGCCCCCAATGGATGAACATCCCGTACCGGCTCTCGGTAAACCACTTCCATTTATCCGGAACCGTAAATTGCGTCGTCATGATAGGCAGTTCCTTCCGCTATTCTGATTTGGCCGCTGCGGCTTTGCGAACTTCGTAGGCTTCCTGGTTGATTTCCAGGAAACGCGCCAGGTTCATGCCATCAAGCGTCTTAAGATACTTGTCCCAGTCTTTCTCGATGTCCATATCGCCGATAATGAAACGGGCAATCATTTCGTTCGTATAGTCATAGATCGTCTTGGAGAGAACCGCAATTTCCTGGGACTGATCCACAGTGAAGTTAAGCGGCGGCAAAATGTTTTTCACGTCCACACGGTACGGCTCGTATTTGTTTTTCGTCTCGCTGTACAGAATCGATTCCAACGGATTCTCCGGGTCGGCTACCGCGCCAAGACGCAGGGAGTTCGGACGGTACGCGATTCCGGTTTGCGACCATTGCTTGTTCTGCGTGACGCCGAATTGCGACATATCCTTGAACACTGCCGGATTTCCGTCGAGTCCGATCTCGCCGTCCTTCGCCCATCTCCAGTCCACTTCCGGTTCTCCGATCGTGGAGCGCAGCGTCATTTCGCGATCGTACAGGGCGTCGGCGAAACGGAACGCGGCTTCCGGGTTTTTAGCTTGATTCGTAATGACGAATTTGCCCGGCGCGACTTGATACGGATCGTATTGAGTCAATTGCACTCCGCCTGGACCTTTCAGCGGCGGTACGGCTACGTATTCCTTCCATCTGCCGCTATCGCCGTTCAGTTGGGTCAATACGCTCATGTTTGGACCGGATGCCGCGCCCAGAATCGGAACGTCCGGATTCTCGCCAAGCTGTACCAGCTGTGCCGGATCGCGAGTCAGCGCCTGAGGATCCATCAAGCCCTCGGCATACAGCTTATGCAAGTAGGCCAGGCCTTCCTTCCAGCCCTCTTGGACGAACGGAACGGTAACTTTATCTTCGTCGTTAACGTAGATACGAGTGTAAGGTGCATAGGTAAACGAGTTCATCAGGAAGTTCTCGACGCTTGTCGTCAGCGTAGAAGTCTGAGTCATCGGCGGCGCTCCGGAGAACGGAATTTCGTCCGCAATGCCGTTTTTGTTCGGATCCTTCGTCTTGAACGCTTTCAATACTTCATAGAATTCTTCGGTAGTAGTCGGCATCTCCAGTCCGAGCTCTGTCAGCCACGGCTCGTAGATCCACAGCTTCTGCCGCATCGAGCAGTGATAGCATTCATTCGGTGCGGGAAGCGCGTATATGTTGCCGTCGGCCGACGTGATCGTCGGCTTGATCAGCGGACTTTCCTCGAACATTTTCTTCGTGTTGATCCCGTATTTCTCGATATACTCGTTTAATGGGAGAATGATCCCTTGTTGACCGTAAAGCGCCTGCTGCTCGGCCGTAACATCCATTGTCATGATTACATCCGGCAAATCTCCGCTGGCCAGAGCCAGATTCAGCTTCTCCGTAACGGCGCTGGTCGGAACGATCTCCCATTCGACGTGGATGTTCGTTTTTTCCTCGAAGAATTTAGTAAATTCGTTCGTATCGAAATTTTCCACGGCCGGATTGGCTCCGGTCATGACGCGCAACGTAATTTTCTCGTTGACGATCGGGAAGGTTCCCGCTTCCGTCACTTTCACGTTCTCTCCGTTGCCCGATACGGCGGAACCGGACGCCGACGGCGAAGCGCCGCTATTCTTCTCGTTGTTTCCGCTGCATGCGGCTAGCAGGCCGGCCAGCATTGCGCAAGCCAGAGCCAATGACACAATCCCCTTGATTTTCATCCTCTATCTTCTCCCTTTATCCTTTTAGTGAGCCTACCATGACGCCTTTAACCAGGTATTTCTGCACAAACGGGTAAAACAGAAGCAATGGAATGGTGGAAATGACGATCAAAGAGTACTTTAACAGCGTCTTCAAGGCCTCGCGCCTTGCGGCATCCTGCGGATCTCCCGACAGCATGGCGACATCGATATCGTTCTTGACGAGAATATCCTTCAGCACGAGCTGCAAGGGATAGAGATCTTGAGACTTCAAGTAAATCATGGCGTTGAAATATTGATTCCAGTTGGCGGCTGCATAGTACAGCGTAATGACCGCCAGAATCGGGCCCGATAACCGGATGACGATCTTCCACACGAACTGAAAATCGTTGCAACCGTCCAGCTGCGCCGCTTCCAGCATTTCATCGGGGATCGACATTTGAAAGTAGGTTCTCGCGATGATCACGTTCCACACCGTCAGCGCTCCGGGGATGACGATCGCCCAGATCGAATCCAGCATGCCGAGCTCTCTGACGAGCAGATAATTCGGTATGAGACCGCCCGTGAACATGGTCGTGAACATGAACAAGATCATGAACATGTTTTTGCCGTAAAAATCCTTGCGGGAGAGCGGGTATGCGGCGAGCACGGTCATCGCCACGTTAATCGCCGTTCCGACAACCGTATAAATCAAAGAATTTTTCAGTCCGACCCACACTTGCTTGTAATCGAACACCGCCGAGTAGCCTTCGAGGCTGGGCCTAACCGGCCAAAGCCAGACTTCGCCGGAAACAACCGCCCGGGAGTCGCTGAAGGAGGCGCTTACGATATAGATGATCGGATACAGAACGCTTAAGAAAAGCAGCGTGATCATCAGCGTATTCAGTATAGTAAACAGCTTGTCCGTAATCGATTCGTTGCGAAACGCGACATTCATAGGTTCACCTCCCTACCACAAGCTTGCCTGTTTGGTTTTTTGCGCAAGTTTGTTTACGGCCAGCAACAGCGCAAGATTGATAATGGATTTGAACAATCCGATTGCCGTCGAATAGGAGTAATTCGCCACCTGCGCGGTTAAGCCCACCTTGTACACATACGTGTCGATAATTTCAGATGCTTTCAAGTTGAT
Source organism: Cohnella boryungensis (assembly GCF_042651945.1). Lineage (NCBI taxonomy): Bacteria > Bacillati > Bacillota > Bacilli > Caryophanales > Paenibacillaceae > Cohnella > Cohnella boryungensis. Next base: position 126,918 of record NZ_JBHSED010000017.1, read on the forward strand.
TGGATTTTGGAGCAGCAGCACCTTCTCGAAACCGACGTCCAGTATATGTCCGGTGTTCAGAATCAGCAGGATGATCGCCATCGGCATGATCCCCGGAAGATCGATATGCCACATACGCCGAAACTTGCTGGCTCCGTCGACGACCGCCGCTTCATGAAGGGCCGGGTCGATAGCAGCCAACGCGGCAATAAAGATAATACAGTTAAAGCCGACATGCTGCCAAACGTCCGACCAGACGTAGATGGAGGAAAACATCGAGATTTCGCCCATGAAGTTGATCGGTTCAAATCCGAAAAAGCCGATGATCTTGTTCACGATTCCGATTCTCGGGTCCAGCAGCTCCTTGATGATCCCCACGACAACGACGATTGAAATGAAGTGAGGCGCGTAAGTCACCAACTGAACGGCTTTTCTGTAAAAGCGGTTACGTAAATAATTCAGCCCGAGAGCCAGCAAGATCGGAAAAGGAAAGCTGGCCAGCAGATTGTAAAAGCTAAGGAAGAACGTGTTTTTCAAGATGCGCCAAAAATCATAAGAGTTGACGAATTGCTCGAAAAACTTGAGTCCGACCCATTCACTTCCCCAAATCCCCTTCGTCACGAGGAAGTTTCGGAATGCGATCTGGGCTCCATACATGGGCACATACTTGAAAACGATTAAATAAAGAAATGGAAGCGCCATCAAAACATACAACTGCCAGCTCTTGATGAGCTTCTTGGATACGGGAGACCGTTTAGCGGCAATGCTTGGCGAACGTTTGATCTGCAATGCGCTCATTCCCATTCTCACCTCCCTTATGCCTGGTATCGATGTCCGCCCGTTGTCGGCGGCGTGAACTCAGCATAGGTCGGAATGACCGCAAATGTAAATTGTCTATCTCGAATTTAGTGTGCATTTGTCAAGAAACATCACTTGATCTTTGTTCATGTCGTATGCAATTCGCAAGAATGAAGCGCTTTAACCCCGTTATATAGGTTGTATACCTAAAATATGTATGTAATATATGAGTTAGATTAATTAACGTAGACACGCAAAGAAAGGCCAGGAACAACTCTCCCTGACCTTTCTATTCAGCTACTCTTAACCGTGCGAAGAGGAAAATCCGACGTCCTTGTGGGCCGATTCCCGATACGATGTCGCGCTTACTCCGCTGCCGCGTTTGAAAGCTCTGCAGAAGGTGCTGGCAGAATGATAGCCTACCTGCTCCGCGATCTCCCCTATTGGCTTTGAGGTGAGCGCGAGAAGCCTCTTGGCTTTGTCCATTCGCAAGTTCTCCAAGTATTCGGAGATATTAACGCCCATCTGTTCTTTGAAGAACTGTGACATGTACCCCTTCGAAATGTGCATGTGGTCCGCAACAGAGTCGAGACTCATGCTTGCCTGCCCGTAGTGCTCCTGCAAATAGGCTACGATATCGTCGATCAATTTTACGTTGCGGCTTTTCTTGCGTCTGTCGATCTCTCCGCAGATGGACAGGAACATCTCCATCGCGCTGCCGTAGGCTTGCTTGGGATGATCGGTTGCGCTAAGCTGATGGATCAATTGTTTGATATCGTCCCGGCCGCGCAGCATAAGCTGATCCTGAACCTTGACCAAACAACTGACGATTTCAAAGAAAAATAATTGCTGCATCGCGAGAGGAAGGCTCCGATTCTGGAAGTTCTCCAGGAAAAGCGAGTGAAGCAGCTTCCGAACCTCTTCCGTCTCTCCGGCTTTCGTATAATTGATCAAGCGGCTCTCCGCTTCTCCCGGAAAATAAAAGCCGTCGTCCCCGTTGGTCAGATCGCTGAACCAAACGACTTGTCCCGCTTCTTCGTAGTCGATCGCGGATAACGATTGCCGCGCCTCCTCATAGGAACCGGTGACCTCCAGCAAGGACGAGCGAAATCCTCCGATCGAGAAGTGCAGCTTGATCGGGAAGCGAGATTGGATATTCGCCTTGATCATCTCAAGGTTCCGCTCGATCATTTGCCTGAATAGCAGGCTGTCTCCGCTGTAATCCATGAACAATAAGGCGATTTTGTCTTCCGCGATGTTATGGGCGAACCGGGGGTCCTCCAGCGTCGCGCGCAGCGATTCGTTAATCAGCACCCTCTCGATATCCAGCTTTTGCAGGACGTCCTCATTAAACCCGTGCCCGCCGCTATGGAAATGAAGAATACCGACCGCATAGCCCGCGCCGTTAATCTCTACGCCTTGGTGCTTCAGCAGGGCATTGATCTCGTTCGTGGCGAGGAAGTCTCCCTTAAGCAGCCGCCCCATGAACGATTCCCACAGGATTGGAGCTTGACGGTCAATCGCGTTCTGAAGAGCGTCGTTGTTATCGATCAGCTGATGGAGCGAATTCTGAATGAATCCATACATATCCTTCGGACGCCGGGATTCTCCTCCGTTAATCCGCTCCGTCAGGGTCGATATGATCTTGAACAGCGGCCTGCCGTTGCGCGTCGCGAATAAGTAGGCCAGAACGATTCCGATGACGAGAAATACCAATAAAATCGCAGTCGTCGTATGCTTGATCGACGCCATTTTCCCCAGCACGACATGAGGCGGTTGAGCGACGACGTAAGACCATCCGTTGTAGGACGACGTCGTATAGGTGACCATCATGTCGTTAGTGGTCTTGCTGGCTTCGATGATTCCCGATTTGTCCGGGAAAGCGCCGATATCGAAATTCGGAACGCCTCCATCTCCCGACAATGAACTGACTACGCGCCCTTTGTCGTCCAGAATGTAGGCCCATCCTCCGTCGGATACGTCAATGCCGCCGAGCAACGACTCCAGATTGCGGTTGTTGACTAGTACCACAAGAGCGCCTTGAATGCGTTTCGGATAACCCAAGGATTGCACATAGGTCAGCATCTTCTGAGGCTTCTCCAGATAGTTCGTCATGCCCGCGGCCATAAGCTCCCGATTGCGGTAAGTGCCGAACAGATCGCTCTTCCACGTCTCGTAATCCATATCGGAATAAGACAGCACATGACGATAGAACGACTGCAGCTCGTACGTCGAATTGCTGGATAACGCCAGCTCGCTGTTTTTGAATACCAGATAATAATCAAGAACGAAGTTATTGGACGCGCTGTAGGTGTAGAGATTTTTTTGCGTTTCGATGACCTTGTACGCATTCTTGCTATTGAACGGATCGCTCACGCGCTGAAAGCTCTGCACCATGGGATCGTTCGATAATTGCAAGGCGATTCGATTAATCTCGGAAAACCGATTGTCCATCGTCCCCTTCACTTGTTCCAGCAGCTGCGTATTGTTGCGCGTGACTTCCCCCTTGACTACGTCGTAGGTTTGGCTATAGAACAACCACCCGAGAAACAAGGCAAATAGCATGAACAAGATATAGGGCACCATAAAGCGAACGAACAGGTGTTGTTGTCTCAAGCGCTTTTCCAGCAGCATCATCTACCGTCCTTCCCTTCCCCGGCACTCCCTGGACTACTCTTCGCAAATATAAAGACATTGTAAGCGCACACACTTTCATTATCAAGCTTTTTTCTGACTGCCTGCCGCAATACACATACGCTCAAACCCCTCTATTGGCAATCGCTGGAGCATTCCGAATCATCGATACTTCCCCGAACGGCGCGCCATCCCAGCCATGAATCGTCACAGCTCGGAACCTCTTTAAACATTATAACGTTATATTGTTATTTTTGAATTCTGTGCTATCCTTAGGGATGAGGGAAATCAGATCTGTTATGCAAAAGGCAGGGATTCTATGCGAGAAAGACTCATACTGCGCAATTTGAAGCTGACCGACGAACAGGCTGTCGACATCGCCGTTGAAGAGGGTATTATCGCCGCAATCTCGAAGCCCTGGAGCGGCCACGGGAACGTGGAATACGACGGAACCGGACTGTACGTCTCAAGCGGCTGGATCGATCTGCACGTCCACGCGTTCCCTGAATTGGATCCTTACGGGGACGAGATCGACGAGATTGGCGTTCGACAAGGCGTCGTGACGATCGTAGATGCCGGAAGCTGCGGAGCCGACCGGATCGCGGAGCTGGCTGCAAGCGGCAGCCGTGCCCGAACGAACCTGCTCGCCTTTCTGAACATTTCCAGTATCGGGCTGAGCCGGATCGACGAATTGTCCGACCTGGCCTGGATAGACGCGAAAAAAACGATTCAGGCCGCACGGCAGCACCCGGACTTTATTGTTGGTTTGAAGGCGCGAATAAGCCGGAGCGTCGTCGGGGACAACGGCATTGAGCCGCTGCGTCTTGCCCGTTCTTTGTCGGATGCTACGGAGTTGCCGATCATGGTTCACATTGGATCGGGGCCGCCGGACATCGAAGATATCGTCCCCTTGCTGCGAAAGCGCGACATTATCACCCATTACCTAAACGGTAAAAAGAATAATCTCTTTGATGCGGAAGGCAGTCCGCTTCCCGTTCTGACGGATGCCATTCGGCGCGATGTCCGACTGGACGTCGGTCACGGCACCGCGAGCTTCTCGTTCGCAGTCGCCGAAGCCGCAAAGCGGCATGGCATCGCGCCTGATACGATCAGCTCAGACATCTACCGGGGAAATCGGCTGAAGGGCCCCGTTTACAGCCTGGCGAACGTGATGACGAAGTTCCTTGCCCTGGGCTATCCGCTCGGAGAGGTTGTCGCGGCTGTGACTGTACGCGCAGCAGAGTGGCTGGGCAAACCGGCCCTCGGCCGGATTCATGAGGGAGAGGCCGCGAATCTCACCCTTTTCAAGGTGGCAGACCGATCGGCTTCTCTTGTAGATTCTGAAGGTGCGGAGAGAATTGCGGACAAATGGATTGAACCCAAAGGAGTTGTAGTCAATGGAGCATTCATGTCATGCTAAATACGGGCTTAAGCGAGTCGTCAACGCAAGCGGAAGAATGAGCGTCATCGGAGTATCGGCTCCTACCGATACGGTCATGGATGCCATGAAGAGCGGCGGGCAAAGCTATGTCGAAATCGCCGATCTCGTTGACAAAGCCGGAGATCATATCGCCCGGATTCTCGGATCGGAAGCGGCTGTTGTCGTGAACTCGGCATCGAGCGGCATCGCGCTCTGCGTCGCGGCCGTCGTTACGCAAGGAGACAGGCGCAAGAGCTTGCGTCTGCACCAGGAGCCGATTCGGAAAAACGAAATCATCCTCTTCAAGGGTCATAACGTGCAGTACGGCGCTCCTGTCGAAACGATGGTGTACCTGGGAGGGGGCCGAGTGCTTGAAGTGGGCTATGCGAACGAAGGCAAGGCTTGGCATATCGAAGAGGCGATCTCGGAAGACACAGCCGCCATCCTCTATGTCAAATCGCACCATTGCGTGCAGAAAAACATGATTTCCGTCGAGGAAGCATGGGAGGTTGCCCGCAAGCATGGCGTACCGCTCATCGTTGACGCTGCGGCGGAGGAGGATATCCAGAAGTACGTGAGATACTCGGATCTCGCGATCTACAGCGGCTCGAAAGCGGTCGAAGGTCCTACATCCGGCATCGTCGGAGGCAAGAGGAAGCTTGTGGAGTGGGTGAAGACGCAATTGCACGGCATCGGCCGCAGCATGAAGGTCGGCAAGGAGTCGTATTTCGGGCTGCTTCAAGCTCTCGACGAATATATCGTCAAGGAAGATACGAGCGAAGCGGAGATCGCAACTCTTCAAGCGCTGCTTCCCCTTAACGAGCTGCAAGGCGTCGGGATATCGATCGTTCAAGACGAAGCTGGCCGAGCTATTTTCCGCGCGCGGGTGCATATCAATCCACAGCAAGCGGGTACGACGGCCGGCCGTATGGCGGCGGAGCTGCAGAATGGTCCAATCGCCATCTATACGCGCGACTATGGTGTTAAGCAAGGCTACTTCGACCTCGACCCCCGTTCATTGCGAGGCGACGACATTCAAGTGATCGCGGCCAGAATCCGCGAGCTGGCAGGAGGCAATTAATATGGCAAATATAACGAATCGTCTTTACAAGAATCGGGCGGCGCTGAATGTATTGGCCGGCAGCGTGGACAACGCTGAAGCCGTGTTCGAAGCGGCGGAAGGTTTCGTGCTGGTTGGCGTGCTCTCCAAAAACTACCCTACGGTTCAAGCGGCAGTGACAGCCATGCGCGAATACGGGCGGGCGATTGAAGACGCGGTATCTATCGGGCTCGGCGCGGGAGACAACCGTCAGGCCGCCGTCGTCGCGGAGATCGCGAAGCATTATCAGGGCACTCATATCAATCAGGTATTCCCGTCCGTCGGCGCTACGCGAGCCAATGTCGGCGATCAGGGCAGCTGGATCAATGCGCTCGTCGCCCCGTCAGGGCAAGCCGGTTACGTGAATCTATCAACGGGACCGGCCAGCGCCGCACTTGGCGAAGCCGCGATCGTTCCCGTCAAGTCGGCTATCGCCCTCGTGCGCGACATGGGCGGCAATGCGCTTAAGTACTTCCCTATGAACGGCCTCGTGCGCGAGGACGAATATCGTGCCGTTGCCAAGGCGTGCGGCGAGGAAAGCTTCGCGCTGGAACCGACGGGCGGCATCGATTTGGACAACTTCGAGCCTATCCTGCGGATCGCCCTCGAAGCTGGGGTTCCCCAAGTCATCCCTCACGTCTACTCCTCGATCATCGACGAAGCGACGGGGCAAACCAAGCCGGGCGACGTACGTACGCTGCTCGCTGCGATGAAGAAATGGGTCGATCGCTATGCCTAAGAAAATCGCCGCTTTCGGGGAGGTCATGATGCGCCTGCAGGTGCCGGGATACGACATGCTGTCCCAAGCCGACACCTTGCGGTACTCGTTTTCCGGCACCGGCGTAAACGTCGCGTCGGCATTGGCGAGGTTCGGTCACACCGGATATTTGGTTACCCGATTGCCCGAGAACCCGCTCGGCGAAGCCGCGCTCGCCTATTTGCGCAAGCTCGGCGTAGCTCCGCCGTTCGTGGGACGCGGAGGCCGATATATCGGCATGTATTTCCTAGAGAACGGCTTCGGCGCAAGGCCGAGCCGCGTCACCTATTCGAATCGATCGGAAAGCAGCTTCAACACAGCGCCGCAGGACGCTTACGATTACAATGCAATCGCTAGGGAGGCGGATGTCGTGCATTTTTGCGGCATCACTCTGGCCATGAACGACCTCGTCAGGACGCACATGAAGACGCTCGCGAGTGTCGCCAAGGCCAACGGCCGTACGGTGGTCTTCGACTGCAACTACCGGCCAGTCCTCTGGGGAGATGCCGGCTATTCGCTGGCCAAGCCCCATTACTCCGATATGCTGCGCCTCGCCGATATTGTCTTCATGAATGAGAAGGATGCCATTCATCTTCTTGGCATGAAGACTGATCGGGAGAATTGGCGGGACCAAGTGAGCGAGCTGATCCCCGCCGTTGCGCGAGAATACGGGATCTCTGTTATTGCAGGTACACACCGCACGATTAATGAAGACCTTACGCACTCGCTGCAAGGCTTTATGTACAAGGATAAGGCCTTTGTTTTTTCCAGGGAGCTCTCTTTCGCCGTCTATGATAGAATTGGAGCAGGAGACGCTTATGCGGCCGGAATTGTGCACGGAGAGATGGAGGGCCTGACGCCCGACGTCACCGTTAACTTCGCCGCGTCGGCCGCCATGCTCGCGCATACCGTCGCGGGAGATACGCCGATGGCCTCGGAGCCGGAAGTGCTGAGAGCCATGACGGAAGCGATAAGCGATATAGAAAGGTAGCGGTTGTACGATGAACCTGTCCCGGAACAAACGTCCTTTATATTTGCAAATCAAAAGCATTCTTAAAGATCGCATCCTGCACGGCCACTATCCTCTCGAAACAAACATCCCTTCCGAGCCCCGGCTGGAGGAAGAGTTCGGCGTAAGCAAAATTACCGTTCGCAACGCAATCAAAGAGCTTGTCCAGGAAGGCTATCTTGAGACGAGCAGCGGCAAAGGAACGAAGGTCGTTCGGAACACGTCAACGTCCAAACGTTCTACCTCGCAGAGATTCACGGAAGTGCTTGTCGAAGAAGGACATCGGATGAGAAAACAATTGCTCAGCGCCCAACTGATCCGCTGCGAAGAAGGAACCGAGCCCTGCCGGCTGTTCGGACCGGAATGCCTCCGCGTCGAGCGTTTGTATTTTTTGAACGACGTTCCTTATATCCAATATACGCATTACCTCCCTTCACGCCTTGCGAACGCGAAGCATTCGGTCCTGGATGCGCAGTCCCTTTACGGATGGCTTGAAGACCACCGAATCGAGCTGAAGAGCTTCCGAGACGAGTTTTCCGTCGCCTTCCCTCCGGATACAGCCGCCGCGGCGCTGACGCTCGCAGGCAGTACTCCTGTCCTGAAGAGAGTTCGTCACTCTTGCGACGAATCCGGTCAGATCGTGGAATATAGCGAAGGCTACTATAATACGTCCATGCAGCACTACGTGATCAATTATGAAATGTAGAAACAGCATTAGCGTGTGACTTAGTGTGTGTCTTGCATAGCCAAAAAAAGCGGCCTATGACCTGCAATTCCAGTAATGGAACCATGCAGTACAATAGGCCGCTTTCGTTTCATTCACGCCGCAAAGATCAGATCGATCAGGTCATCAGATAACATATCAGATAACATATAAATTAAAAAACTCCTAAGATCGTTTGATCTTAAGAGCCTGATGTTAGTATGTGGTGCGCGTAGAGGGACTTGAACCCCCACGGTCGCCCGCCAGATCCTAAGTCTGGTGCGTCTGCCAATTCCGCCATACGCGCATGTTACAGGATATCCTGTCTGTCAGACAAACAGAATGGTGAGCCATGAAGGACTCGAACCTTCGACACCCTGATTAAAAGTCAGGTGCTCTACCAGCTGAGCTAATGGCTCAAGAATGGCTGGGGATCTAGGATTCGAACCTAGGAGTGACGGAGTCAAAGTCCGTTGCCTTACCGCTTGGCTAATCCCCAACGGTAGGAAATTAATGGTGGAGGCTGAGGGGATCGAACCCCCGACCCTCTGCTTGTAAGGCAGATGCTCTCCCAGCTGAGCTAAGCCTCCACGATAATTCTCTTCCAGAAAACAATTGGTGACCCCTAGGGGATTCGAACCCCTGTTACCTCCGTGAAAGGGAGGTGTCTTAACCGCTTGACCAAGGGGCCATGTATGGTACGGAAAATGGAGCTCTCAACCGGGATCGAACCGGTGACCTCATCCTTACCATGGATGCACTCTACCTACTGAGCTATGAGAGCATGGCATCTATACCTATGCATAGCTAAGAGAGACATAACTTCCAGCCTGGCAACGTCCTACTCTCCCAGGACCCTGCGGTCCAAGTACCATTGGCGCTGGAGGGCTTAACGGTCGTGTTCGGGATGGGTACGCGTGGAACC